>JBBCAX010000227.1:0-20289 GCA_051382335.1 Deltaproteobacteria bacterium TL4 | reverse complement strand
TTTACGAGAACTGAAGTTAAAATCAAAACTACCAAAAAAGTCTTCCTGTTGACTGAGTCCACTTTTGCGAAACATACAGCACACCTATTGTTGAAAAAGAGAGTATCAATGAACAATTCATACTCAGCATATACTGAATATATTTCTCGCAGTCAAGATAGTATTTAGCAAAATTAACAATTATTTCAGATAGTTAATTGTCATACTTTTCGGAGTAGACTCATCAATATAATACCAAACCTAATTCCTAGTACTATAGCCGGAGAATTAGCGGGGACTCTTCGCTTAGATAACCTTCGTCTTTTTCGAGAGAATTGGGGAACAGGCCCCTTTCCCCATCGAATTGGACAGCGTAAAATCCAGCATTTTTAACCTTTACTTACCGACTCCCTTGCGGTAAAAATCCGGACGATGCCCTTTGAATTCCGGCACCTATCCAAAGGTGGGAACTGTAAAGGCGTTAAGGAAAATTTTGCTCCATGAAGCTTCTTTTCTGCGTTCAGGCAATGTGACATCAGCTCTCATTTTGAGAAACGCGGTGAATCCTGGTTACTATGTCCACTATGAAACGTCTTGTAAAATCGATTTATTTTTCTGTTTTGAATCTTCAAAATGAAGAAAAGAATCTGCTGCGCTTTGTCTCAGTATTGCCCTTTGCCTCCCAACCTTCCATACTTGAAGTGGGATGTGGCTATGGTCGAAATATTAAACTGTTGCAGCATCAAGGGTACAAGGTTTTAGGCGTTGAAATCAACTCCAATATCGTTGCTTCCAATCTGAAGGCGCACATCCCGTGTGTGAGCGTCAAAGATTTTGAGCAAAATTCTCAACAGTATGATCTGATCATTTTTTCTCATATCATGGAACATCTGCTTCCAAGTGATTTATGGACGTGGATGGATCACTACCTGGACCGGTTGAAGTCCGGAGGCTATCTGATTCTCTCAACACCGTTGTTGTCTCCTTATTTTTATGATGATTTTGACCACGTGAAGCCCTATCATCCTCTGGGGATTGAAATGGTTTTTGGCCTTTCCAATGCGCAAATCCAATATCAGCCCAGAAATCATTTGCGCTTAAAGGATCTTTGGTTCCGTAGAGTTCCGTTCCGGTTGGTTTTTTACGCGGGAATCTACTTGAAAAAATACTCCCTGCCGCTTTTAATAAACTGGGGATTTGCGTTACTGTTTCGTGTAAGTTTTGGACTGATTGGTTTTACGGATGCGTGGATGGGACTTTATCAAAAAAAAGAAACATGAGACTTGCGCCAATCGCTTTATTTACCTACAACAGACCTTGGCATGTTCGTCAAACCCTGGCGGCTTTAGCACAAAATCACCTGGCTTCACAAAGTGAGTTATTTGTTTTTGCGGATGCTCCCGCGGATCAGTCCTCTGTCGAAAAAGTGCAAGAAGTCCGGAAACTCATTAAAAACGCTGAGGGCTTCAAGAACATCACCCTGAATGAGCGTCCCCATAACTTCGGATTGGCAAAGAACATTATTGAAGGGGTCAGCACCGTTCTTAAAGAGCATGACCGAATTATTGTCGTTGAGGATGATATCGTGACCTCCAGTTTTTTTTTAAGGTACATGAATGAGGCGTTGGAGCTTTATCAACATGAGGAAAGAGTTGCAAGTATTCATGGTTATGTGTATCCAGTACAGCGTCCTTTGCCTGAAACTTTTTTTTTGCGAGGGGCCGATTGTTGGGGCTGGGCAACCTGGGCGAGAGCCTGGAGTTCCTTCGAACCTGAGGGGAAACAATTGGTACGCGCTTTGGAAGACTCAGGACTAAAAAATAAATTTGATTATAATGGAACCTTTCGTTTCTACCACATGCTCAAAAAACAAAGTCAGGGAAAAAATGAGTCCTGGGCGATTCGATGGCATGCTTCCTGTTTCTTGAAAAACAAGCTCACACTTTATCCTGGCCAATCGTTGGTACATAATATCGGTTATGATGGCAGTGGCATTCACAGTGATCAAAAGACAGCTTATGCGACAGAGCTTTCGGAAGTGTCACTGACCCTTACGCCAATAAAGATCGAAGAAAACAACGAAGCGTGGAAAGCGTTTGAACAGTATTTTAGAACGATCAACCCTGCTTGGAAGCGATTCCTGTCTTCTTTGGTGAGGTTGTTTCAAAATCAATGATTCTTCAAACAAGTAAAAAATTATGGATCTGGAAAAATTAGTCAAAGACTCGGTGAAATGGTTGGAAGACCTTGGAAATAAAGCGACGCAATGGAGTAGTGAATTTAATTTGGATGAACGTATCGAAAAAATCCAGAAGCGATTACCAGAAATATCAGAAGAAATTTTGACACACCTGGAGCAGTGGGAGTCGAACATTTCAGACTACTTGGATAACATCCTGCCTACGGATCAACAACTGATTCAAACCTTTGAGGCCATTCAAGCCAGTGTACGAAAAGAGTGGCTTGAAATGGAAGGCTTACTGCGCTTGGGAAACCGCTATATGGACGCGGTAGAAACGCTGATCACGATTGTTGTCCGCACCCAGATGTTTGAATATTCGGTTTCTTCTGTTCCAGAAAATGAGCGTGAGGCCAAGCGAGAACAATTACATCAGGAAAACGCATGGGAATTGACAACACTTTGTAAACGACAGGGCGGCGCGTGGGTAAAAGCAGCTCAGTTTTTAAGTTGTCGAAGTGATTTGCTGCCTCCTGTCTACATTTCCGCATTATCGGAACTTCAAGACCAGGCACCCTCGGTCCCGTGGGAGCAAATGGTTCAAGTTCTTGAAGCCGAGTTGGGGGAACATTGGCAGGACCATTTTCGAACCATTGAGACCCACCCTATTGCTACCGCGTCCATTGCTCAAGTTCACAAAGCTGAATTAAAGGACGGATTTCGGATTGCTGTGAAAATACAACTTCCTGATGCGGCAGAAAAGATAGAAGCCGATTTGAAATTTTTTAAAACCGTTGCTCATCTCATGAATTCCAGGGTCAAAGGCCTTGACCTTGAACAAATTATGACAGAACTGGCTAAAAACATTTTACTTGAGCTGGATTATTATCATGAAGCCGCAAATCTGACTCGATTTCATGTACAATATCAAGCGACTCAATGGAAATTCCCCGGACTGATTCATGAAGTTTTAAGTCAACGTGTTCTAGGAATGACTTTTATGGAGGGGACTCCCGTCCGTCAGTTTTTAAAAGAAGTTCCGTCTGCCGCCGAGTCGTTATTGAAAGAAATGGTTTATAGCTTTGTTCAGCAGATCTTCATTTCAGGCGTGTTTCACGCGGATCCCCATCCCGGAAACTTTTTTGTCAATCCTCGGGGCAAATTGGTTTTATTGGATTTTGGCACAATGGGTCAATTAAACGCAGAGGAGACTGAAAAATTCAGAAAAATACTCATGGCGCTGCTCCTAAAACAGGAGGAGGGTACGGTGGAACTGCTCCAAGAGGCAGGCTTTGAGATTTCTGACGGAGAAAAACTGAAACAAGCCCTCTTCCATCGCCCAAATGAGGAGGAGGGACTGTCAAAAATTCGATTTTATCTAAATATGATGCATGAAGTCGGGGTTAAAATGCCTGATAATTTTGTGTTGATGGCCCGGGTTTTGGTATCCATCGGAGGTTTACTCAACCAGTATCATGTCAAACTGGATATGAAAGAATTAGCCTGCTCTTTGATGAAAAAATGAAACAACTCCCAATTTCAGAAAACTCACTTAAATTGTTACAAAATCGGCTACCCACTTACGCGGGACATTGGTAAGCGGGGATTACATGCCCCGCTTTTCTGATCGTTGAGGTTGCCGGACACGTAGTTTCGGCCTACCATCGAGGTGTCTCGGGTTAAGTGGGTAGCCACAAAATCCACGCTTGGTTAAGGCAACACTATGAATTTATCCCGGATTTTCAAAAAAGAATTACTTTTTCAAGCCTTGAAATCACTTAAAACCTGGATCCTGATTCGGATTCTTGTGCTGTTTATTTGGCTCAATGGGTTAACCAACAAGGTCAAACGCTTGAATGAAGAAGTCATCATAGGGATTGAAAAGGAACATAAAAATTACATTCTGGCCCTTTGGCACGAAAATATTTTTTTTTGCACCTGGTTGTTAAGGAATCGAAAGCTGCTGGCCTTAGTCAGTAAAAGTAAGGATGGTGCCAATATTTATGAAGTGATGAGTTTTTTTGGATATGAGGCGGTTAGAGGTTCATCCTCCCGTGGAGGCGCACAGGCTTTATTACAAATATCACGTGCCCTGAAAGGGAACCAGTCGGCAGCGATCACGCCTGATGGTCCTCGAGGTCCCCGGCTGAAAGTACAACCGGGGATTGTGATGTTGGCTAAAATGACGGGACTTCCAATCATTCCTTGGCACTATGAGGCTCAACGGCAATGGGTGGTTAGCAGTTGGGATCAACATCGGATCATTAAACCTTTTTCCAAAGTCGTCAGTGCTTATGGCGAACCCTTTTACGTGCCTAAAAATATTTCAAGTGAAGACCTCCCCCGCTATTGTGAGCAACTGGAACAGAAAATGTTGGAACATACCCATTATGTTCAACAGCAAATGAAACAATGGAATTCACTCCAAGATCAATGAACGCCTCAAATTTCCAGGATTTGTCGGATTTTATCAATTTTCTTTTGATCGCTTTTACAGAGTACTTCAATGATTTCTAATTGCTCTGCTTTGGTGATGACATCAATTTTTTTCTTTTTCGAAACAATTTCTTTCATTAAAGAATGTAAAAGCCTCCCATGCGCGGTTGCAATATTGGACACTTCCTGGATGGTGGATTCCGCAAATTCTTCGGCATTACTCTCAAGAGAATCTGATAATTCCTCTGCCCCCTCTCTGACGGTTTCGGATAATTCATGAACGCCTTTGACGATGGTTTCTGAAACTTCAGCAACTCCTGAGGCCACCGTTCCCGATATCCCTACAATACCGGTAACCACGCTCTCCGCAGTGGCTAAAAAATCCTGGAAGGTAAAGCCGCTTCCTTTTTTTCCTTCTGAACTAATCCAAATAGGTAACGAGATTGAAGGATCAAGTCCCATGGATTCATGAGTAATCCCCAAGATTTTTAGTAAATGATTGATCTTTTTTTTGGGAATTCCAATCTTTCCTTCTTCAATTTTGTGAACGATCTGACCCGCTGAATTCTCGAGGTATCCCAATTCAATCCCTAACTCTTTTTGAGTCAATCCCTTCTCTAGTCGTGCCGTATTTACGATCTCTCCTAATAAATCTCTGAAATTTTTTTCAGCCATTGTTCCTCCTTCTGTTAAAAATTTTGACTATCTTTAGATATAATATTTTACTTTAGTATAGGCAAGTTCATCTTTTTAGCGGCACCAAGGTTTGGTTTATATTTAACTATTTAAGTATTCACAAAATAATTTAATTTTATTGTTGACTTCTTTAACATATTGGATTAAAAGTAAAACACTAATTATAACTAGTTTTAACAATAAATATATAAACATCAGATAGCGGAGGACAAAATGAGTGAAGTTAACAATTTAAAAGATGTGATTCAAAGTTCAATCGATTTAGGACTGACGGCAGCAGAAGATATTCATAAAACCCTTGCGGGAGCGCCCTTTAAAATGCTAGAGCAGATTGAGTCTTTAGAAGATATGGCTTCTGAAGCACAAGAGTTACAAGGTTCTTTGATTGGAAGTGTCTATGAAATTATTCGCAATGTAAACCAGACCTTTGGAAATTTTGTGAGTGAGTTTTTGGCAGAGATTGACGCCTACCTCAGTGAAAAAACAGCCTAGAGGGAACAGTTATAGTACTCAAGATAAGTTTTGTCATGGGAGTGCGGGCGTCCCACCCGCTTTTGCGGACAAGATGCCTGCGCTCCCAGGGAAAAAACTTTCCTGGACAGCTATACTGGTACATATAGATGTTCATTTAAATATTCAGAAAACTCATCCTGTTGCGTGATCTGTTTAAACAACGCTGTTTCAGGAGTGCCAAAGCTTGCTTTGGCCAGAAAGGCGATTGTCTTTCTTTGGATTTGACCAAAGCAAGCTTTGGCACTCCACAGTCTGGGTTAGACTCAAATGAATTTATTTAAATGAACGTCTATAGTTTAGATCTAGGTCATCCAAAACATGCCTTTTTGACGTGATTTTTTTGCCCACCTTTTGGCCATCTGAAAAATTAAAGGAGAATACTTTGACAAAGCGGAAGCTCCATAAAGAAGTGAAAGAAACAAAGATTGAAATCATGCAGGAACCCCTTTCTGCTGAAACCATGGACCCTGAACAGTCGTTGGGAGAGCCCATCCAACCCCAAGAAAATGAAAAAGTAAGAATGGGGTTGGCTCTGGGTGGAGGCGCAGCAAGAGGAATTGCGCATATCGGATTGCTGAAAGCCTTGGAAGAACATGATCTCAAACCCGACTATCTCAGTGGAACCAGTAGCGGTGCCTTTATTGCGTGTTTGTATTCTTTTGGAATGACGCCTGAAGACATCAGAGATCTTACCGCGGAAATCAGTTGGTTGGAAATCTCGAGTTTTTCATTGTCAAAATTTGGATTGATATCCAATGATTCCATCCGCAAAACCGTTGAAAAACAGCTTGGACCCGTTCTATTGGAAAATGCGCCCATCCCGCTGGCAATCATTGCGACTGATATCAGCAACGGCGAAAAAGTGGTCCTTAAATCAGGTTCCCCCTCACTCGCTGTGATGGCCAGTACCTGTATTCCTGGTATTTTTAATCCGACCAAAGTGAATGACCGTCTATTGGTGGATGGCGTGTTGGTCGAAAATGTTCCCATTTCTCCTTTAAAGGAGATGGGGGCCGATTTGATCATTGGGGTGGATTTGAACGGCAGCCGGATTTATCATCACCCTGAGGGCCTGGTGGATGTGTTACTGAATGCACTCAGTATTGCCGTTGATAAAAATACAGATTTTCAAACTAAAGACGCGGACGTTTTGATTAAAATCGAACTTTCCAAATATAGCAGAACCGATTCTCATAACGTCTGGGAACTTTACGCGGAGGGGTATCGAAGCGGAACCTTGGCGGTCAAAACGATTAAAGCCCAAATTGCTAAAAAAGAACCGTCATCTTTATCAAGACTGGAGCAAAAATTCAGAAAATGGAGGGAATCGTAACGGGATTCCCTTCATAAAACTCAGCTTTCAGTGTAATCGGTAATAAAACGTACGGCTTCCGCTTCGTCAATCGACTGCGTTTCTAACGCTTCCAAGGCTTCGAAATTCGTTGTTTGACGGGAACTGATACGCTCCCGACCTGAACTCATCAGTCCTCGTGCGGCGGCGGTACTGCTGAAAGTTGAGGCACGCACACGGGCTTTTGAGGAAATATCCACTTCAGTGGCAAGTAAGGAAATTTTTTCAGCAATGGGTGTCTTGGACAGTACCATTTTGGAGATCCATCCTTTTTGGCCCTTGGCACTGATTTCCATCCAGAGTCCTTGGGTACTCTGAATTTCTACGGACTCTCCGCGTTCCAACGGTATCAACTTTTTGGAATTGAGTTGCGGGGCCTCCATCACAAACGCATGAAAACTCCGGACATACATGGTTTCCGCAAAAGCGATAGAACTCCACACCATCAAACTACTGATTAAGAGTAAGGCTATTTTTGTTTGTTTCATGAGATCCTCCATTAAAATACGATGATGAAACGATTCCAATAAGAAATTTTCTACAATTTGAGCAAAACCCACCCAAACGCAATATCTTAAAATCCTACTGTTACAGTTTATCCTGATTTCGAGGTTAGTGGAAGAAAAAACGTCATGGCTTATAAAATACATGTTCTCTTTAAGTGAACAAACAGGATCCCTCCATGAACGTCTGACCTCAGGTTTTGGACTCCCCGTTCGGTTTCCACAAATTGCAAAGGATTCGGTGAGGATTTTTGGTTTTTTTAAATGAAGTTCCTTATTCTGATGAGTTTTCAGCGGTAAGGACTTGTTCTTTGAGAAAAGTCTTTGGCCAGGAAGTCCAATATTTTCAGTGTGAATTCCTCCGCTTTTTCTTCCTGCCAAAAATGCCCTGCTTCAGAAACTATTTCAAAATGTCTGGTTCCTGGAATTAATCGCGCTAAATCGTCAGCCCAGGCAGGAGGCAGATAAACATCGTTTTTAGACCATAAAATCATTGTGGGTTTCCTGAAATATCTCAAATCCTTCACAACTCTCAGGGTATATCGAGGGTTTCCTGCCAAAAGAAATTTAATAAAGCATTTCCGGGAAACCGCACTGGATTTCAAGGGGCGGAAATATTCTTCAATCGAAGCCGGATTCATCCCGCCCTTACGGTAAACGCCTTTGCTGAAACTGGAAAACAAGGTGTGCTTTTCCACAAATTCAAAGAGTCCTGTCTTTCCTATCGCTTCCGTGAGAAAGGGCAGTCGGGCGAGATTTTGCAGTCGGGAAATGACGGGAACAGGCCAATTATCAAAACAAACACAGCTTGTGATGACAAACCTGAGGATTCGTTCTGGAAAGCGGGCCGCTATGATTTGTGCGGCCGCACCACCCTGGTCATGGCAAATCATAATAAATTCCTCATGCCCCAGAACTGTCATAAACTCCGCAAGCATTTTCGCTTGGGCTTCCATGTGAAACAACCCCGTCTTTGGATCGACTTCGGTATCGCCTAATCCCATCAAGTCAGGAGCATAACAATGATAGTCGTGGGCCATTCCCTGAATCACATCCCGCCACAAATATCCTGAAGTGGGAATGCCATGAATTAACAGAACAGGAGGTTTGTCTTTCGATCCTGTTTCCAAATAGGCGATATTAGCATACGATGTTTTAATATATTTCTTGTTCAGTCCATTTTTTTTCATGTGATCTCTCCTCTTTGAAATAAACGATCTATATTCCAATCTCTTTTTCCCAATAACTACGCAAGGAAGGCCGTTTCGGCAAAAGCACAGCCTGGGTCCAGACTGCATATCCGTGTTTTCCTCTTCCAGAAAGGGGAAAGACTCCCCTGACAGACTCTTGGTCAATACGTCCCGATGCCGATGAATTCCATCGAAAAGCAAATAAGCCACGTTGATGCGATATCGATCACACATTCCGGGCAAGGCGTCTTCTGAAAATTTAATTCCTTTTAATTCCACAAAAACCTGTGCTAACAGTGTGTCATCTCAACTGAAATGCGAGATCTTTCGGAAAGTGTAATTATGTATATGATATTGTCTAGCTCATTTACAAATCCGCATAAATTTTGTCAAATTTTTTGTAAAATGTGGTCCCGCCTTATTAAGTGAGTAGCCAGGACATGTCTTCAGACAAACCCTCACGGTTTCGCCCTTGCCTTTCGCTATGTGTTCATGGTACTCATTATCTGTTTTTGAAAGAACCTTGGTTTAAAGGCTCTTTTTGTACCAATACGACATCAACCCCAAAGAAGGAGATCAAAATGGAATCAACGTTGAAGAAGTTAGTAATCCTCCTAAAAACCATATTTCCATACCAGAGTATGACTGCCGTGGTTCTCACTTGTTTTGCTTTTTCATTGAGTGCGCAGACTCTAACGCCCGACCTCAAGGCTGTGTCTGGGGGGAAAGGGTGGAAGGGGAGCATCGCCGCCACAAAACTCGTTGAAAAAGATGGCGCTGCGGCCATCGAATTTATCCCTATGAAGCAGGGTATCGCACAGGTAGGGGTACCCAATGTCGTCTGGCTCGATGGATTCGAGTTCAACGAGGGCATCATCGAATTCGATGCCAAAGGAAAGAGCGCGCCGCCACAGAGCAGTTTCGTCGGCGTGGCTTTCCACACGGTGGATGCCAAAAATTTCGATGCGATTTATTTCCGTACGTTCAATTTCAAAACGGGGGATTCCGAAAGAAATTCGCACGCTTTGCAGTATATCTCCGAACCGCAGTGGCCGTGGGAAAAGCTGAGGAAGGAAAAGACGGGCCAATTTGAGAACTCAATCAAATCGGCGCCCGACGGTGATGCGTGGTTCCACGCCAAAGTCGTCATCGAAAAACGGCAAGTGAAAGTCTTCGTCAACGGCGCAACCGAGCCATCGTTGCTGGTTAACGAACTCAGCGATCGTACTGGAGGTTCCGTTGGCCTTTGGTGCAATGGCTACGGCGTCATCGCCAACCTGAAGATCATGCCAAAGAAATAAGGTGAGACAAGTTCAGGGCTACCTGCTTAAGACGGGACAGAACATGATTTCAATGGATTAGAACAGGGTGGGTTAGCGCAACGTAATCCACCGAAAACGCGTGCATTCCCGGATTTTGGGTGGATTACGCAGCGTTAACCTACCCTACAATTTTGTTCAGACTTAAGTGGGTAGCTGAATATTTTTAAATGAATTCATTTTTCTGGACAACTATAATGATTGGTAAATATTTCAACGAGTCTCCGTAGTAAAGTGTTTTTTTCAAATGATGGCCTGCTTTGTGCTTTGATCATTGCAATACGCCAATAAAGGGCAAAATTTTTATCTTTAAGGATCCAGGGATTGGATCCTATCATTAAACACTTCTTATGCTAGGAGCAACGATGGAAGCAGTTTTGTTAGGTTTCTGTGTTCTTACACTCATTTTCTCCAGTATGATTATCGTTGTCGAATTAGTCAGGGACCGCTATAGAAGACGTTCTCAGACACATCGCTTTTTATTCAAAAAAGATGAAACCCTAAAAGCCAAGAAAAGTACCTTGTCAACGGAACAATCCACTAACACGTTTGTGGCCCAAAATACGGAACGTTATTTTGAATTTTTGAAAAAAGAACTGGTGCCCTTGGGATATCGCTCCTATGAGCAGCAAGTGAAATTTATAAATTGGATCTTACACACACAACATACCCAGTTTAGCAATTTGTCCGCCCAAGAGCTTAAAAAAGTTCTGATTGCCTTACAGCATTATAAAGTTCAACAGCAAAAACACGCATCACCTATGATGCCTCAAAGCGCGTAAAATTCACGTCACACTTCGGTGAAGAGCGATGTTAACAAGGAGAGAAAAATGGAAGCAAAGGAAATAGAATCAATGCTTAGTGGCGGGGAAACACCTGAAGGCCTTCTCACTGAGATACAAAATTGGCTAAATGACAATGTTCAGAGAATCGTAAGCAGCGCCCTTGATGACGCCCTGTCCGATCTTTTTCAAAAGAGCCACTAGACTCCAGAAAATCACTCCCCTTTTTCAAAAGATCAGGGGAGTTTTTTCAGAGCGATGCTTATTTTAAATCCTTGGAGGACTTACCCAAGATTCGCCTTGCGACAATGAGTTGCTGTATCTGTTGCGTGCCTTCAAAAATGTCAAATATCTTTGAATCTCGTGCCCATTTTTCGAGCAGATGTTCCTCATTATACCCCAAACTTCCGCACAATTGAACGCATTTCAACGTAATCTGGTTTCCGACACGTCCGGCTTTGGCTTTGGCCATAGACGCTTCTTTGGAGTTGGGACGACCGTTATCCGCCATCCATGCCGCTTTGATTAACAACAATCGTGCGGCTTCCAACTCGGCTTCCATTTTATAGATTTCCGCTTCAATGGCACTGCTGTCGAACAACCGCCTGTCGTATTTAGGGGTAATGCCTTCTTTTTTTAACAGTTCCAAGGTTAATTCCAAAGAGGCCCTCGCGACACCAACAGACATTGCCGCGACTAAAGGACGGGTATTGTCAAATGTTTGCATGACACCACCAAACCCTTTTTTAGGATCAACGGTTTCATTTCCCAAAAGATTGTCTCGTGGAATACGACAATTATCCAAAATGATCGTCCCCGTATCAGAACCGCGAATTCCCAGTTTATTTTCCAAACGACTTAATTCACAACCAGGCGTTCCCTTTTCAACAACAAAGGATTTAATGGCGGCTTTACCCTGTTTTTTGTCCAAGGTTGCCCAGACGACAATCAAACTCGCCCGGTCTGCTGCCGTTACAAAGATCTTTTCACCATTCAAAACCCACTCATTTCCATCCAGATGGGCTGTGGTTTGAACATTGGCGGAGTCAGAACCGGCTTCGGGCTCAGTGATTGCCATAGCCGCCCATTTCTTGCCAAACCGCTTCTTTTGCTCGGGTGTTGCCACGGTTGCTATCGCGGCGTTACCGAGACCCTGTCCAGGAATAGAAAGCGCCAAACCCGCGTCCCCCCAACACATTTCCATCATGTTGAGTACCAGCTCGATATTTTTTCCGTTACGAATGCTGGGTTTTTCGTTATCTGCGTTTTTTTTTCTGGAAACCCCTGAGGCTCCCATACCACTCCCACCGTCTTCCATCCCATTGAGGATGGCTTCAAACATATCAAGTTCTTTGGGGTAAGCATGTTCCGCTGTGTCATATTTCCTTGATATGGGACGAAGCATTGAAGACGCCACTTCATGAGCCAGGAAAACCACACTTTGCATTTTTTTTGGAATTTCTAAATTAATCATAGTCTTTATCCTCTGCTTAATAAAATTGATAGAACCTTATAAAAGGTATATTTTTACAGGTTAAGTGCATGATTTTTAAACCAGAAAGATTCCATCGAGAATACCGATTGCTCTTAGTTGGCGATACCACATTTCCAGAGGATGTTCACAAACAAATCCGTGTCCTCCCAGTAACTGAACTCCATTGGTTCCGATTTCCATGGATCGTTCACAGCATTGAAGATGGGCTAAAAAGGCTTCCTTATGAAAATCCAAACCTTGTTCGGCCCGACTTGCCGCTCGATAAGTTAACAGACGCATCCCTTCCAACTCAATGGCGATATCTGCGATCATAAAGGCCACCGCTTGTCGATTGCTGATAGGCTCACCAAACGCGACACGATCATTACAATATTGAGTCACGTAATCGAGTACGGCTTGGCAAGTTCCCAAGGCTAAAGCGCAAGTTCCGATACGACTCAGGTCAATCATACGCTGGTGATCATACTCCACTTCCTCTTCGCCCAGCATTGCGTTTTTAGGAACAGTTACGTCTTTGAGAATCAGTCGTGACAGACCGAGTGCCTTCAACCCCATGTGTCTTTCCTCTTCCCAAAACACACCAGGCGCATTCGTTTCTACGATAAATCCGCGACTCCCTTTTCCTGGAACTTTCGCGAAAACCAACACCACTTTATTTTGCGCTCCCAAAGGAACCATCGTTTTAATTCCGTTGAGCGTATAGCTCTCCCTTTGAGGTGAAGCCCGAGTCTCTAATTGACTATAATCAAAACGAATTTTAGGTTCCATCAACGCAAGGCAGCCACCAACGAAGGCTTCTTCTGTAAAGGCGGGAAGATAATGGGTTTGTTGTGCTACAGAACCAAATTCTGTTAACGCGTTAACGAATCCCAGAGACGCAAGAGGGACCAGTGCCAGGGACATATCGCCCCATGACATATCTTCCGCCAATAACGTATTTGAGAGAGGAGAACGTGTATTTCCAGCACCATCGATGGCTTCAGGAATAGCCATCAGGGTGATTCCGATTTCCTGACACTGAGCAAGATAGCCCTCTGGAATTTTTCTCTGTCGATCCGCCTCTTGGGCAACGGGACGCATATTTTGAAGTGCAAACTGGTGAAGGGTATCTCGTACAAGCTCCTGCTCCTCTGTTAGGGTGAGATCAAAAGGTGAGGCTTGTGAACTCTTGACACGCGCCAGTTGCTGCCCCGGAAGAAGTTTCTTTATCGTTTTGAACTGAGATTGTGCCATGGCTCCAGCTTTAACACTGGTTCGCATCCCATGATAAAGCAATTTTTTGGCGGGTTCCCGTAATCCCATCTTATCCACAGTTTCTGATTCCGAAAAACGGCTCAGAAACTCAAGTGCTAATCCTATCGGTGATTGTGCCATACTATTCCTTTCCAATTGAGGGTGATACTGCAAACTGGCTCAGTAAGCGGGCTCAACAAACCATTTCGCAAAGGCAGACTAATAATAATTGGTCTTATAACCTGTTATCTGATGCTTTTCAATCCAGGAAATTCAAATTTTGAGACTTTGTAACTACTAGGTACAAAGGCTGAAAGCAGAAAGGCAGAAGTTTTAGGCAATCATCCATCGTTTATTTCGGATGTTTTCATTCAAGACGAATACTTGTTTATCCAAACAGCAACAACGCCCTTTTAATGAAATTGAAAAACTACCCTGATTTTTGAACAGGATACCAAAAAAATATTTTTTTGGTCTGCACTTTAAATTTAAAAATAGCAAAAAAACTAATAAATTTAGTGAGTTTCTCATATTATATAAACTTGTATTATCCAGCTGAGTCGTTTTATAAAAGGAATATCCTTTAAAAAGGACTGGACATTGCTTTGTATAAATAATTAGGATGGCAAACTGGATGTTTCATCCATATCATGTGATTAATCATTAAGAAAGGGATCAGAAATATGATTCGAAAAGCGGAAGCTCAAAGGCTAATCAAGTCATGTAAAATTGATATAAAAAAAATGGAAGAATTTTCTGATAGTTTTCCATATACGGTGGAGCCTATCGATAATTCACTTCGGGCATTGGAAGAAGTGGTTATTTATTTAAGAAAACAAGTCTAATGTCTGTCTGTATTGAGGGAAAGGACGCCACTTTCCCTCTTTTCTCCCCTACGTTAAGCAGCTTAAATATTTCGCACGATCCAACAATCAAGACACTCAGCACACTTCTCTACACCCTTTGCACAAGTCCACGCCCGAATTGTACGACATGGTCTGAACTCTGGTAGTAAGCAGAGAATTATCGACCGGTGTCATCAGAATTGCTTGATTTTTCGGGGGATGCGGTGTTTTTCATCAGAGCACAAACGCTTGTAGGCGATTAGGACAAAACTTTTTGACAGTTATAATCACAAAAGTTGCGATCAACTGTTGCTTCCTGGATCAACATAGTGATATATAGATGAGAAGACACCTTTATACCTTACTTTACGTGGAGACCTTTTAATTGAGGATGAGCTATGTTTGATTTTGAAATGATGGAGTATTGCAAAAAAGCATTAAGGGTCTATGTTGCCAAATATTTTCAAGAAAACCCTGATAAAGCGGACGTGAGGGTTTATAGTGATTCCAGTGCGATTGAAATGATGATGGTTAATGATGATTTGCAAAAAGAATCAGATTTTCCAGGAAAAATTTCTGCAGTGAATAGTGAAAAAGAGGGGAGTCACTTTATGGTAAAAAGGCTCTAGATCTGAAAATGGAACATTAATTGAAAGACCGCAGCTATACTTGAAATGATTGTTTAAAAAATTCTGCATGGAACAGAAACTTATTATATTCCCCTTAAATGATTAACTCGTTATGACAAAAAGTAAAGAAGAAATCAAAGAATCCCTGAAGGATGATAGCAATGTTGATTTATCAGATATTGTTCTTTCACTCATTGATGAAAGTTCCTACTTGGCGGATGTACTGCATTGCTCCCTGAAACTGATGGAATTATTTGATCCTGACGAAATGGTGGACTGTGTTATTGAAGAGTATCACAAGAGTTTTAATGGAACGCTCAGAGTCTGGCGTGTCGGAGAAGCGATCCCGGTCATCATGGGAAATAACACTGGGGAAATGACGGAGGCGGAGCTGGATGAAGAGATGGGACACGTGTTGGAAGCTGAAGAATCGGGCAAGTTCCGCTACATTGTCCATAACAAAGAATTGTTTTTTGAAGGAAATTACGTCATGGAAGTGATCGGAATTCCTGTGGAAAATTATAATGCCATCTATATCGCGACTTTGTATTTTCGTCATCTGATACGAGCGTTAACCACTTTGAAAGACCGGTTAGTGATTGTAAAGGCGTTTCAGGCGATCCATGAAATATTAGACTTAAAAAAACGCTTGGAAGGGAGTCTCCATGATATACGGGATCAATCGAACACCTCTATTTCTCAAATTTCAGAATATTTGGATCAAATTATTTGTATCGGCGATGAGATTAGAAATAATACTCGCCGGGCCGAACAAATTCACGAAATTGCCAATAAGGCCTTGAATGAAACTCAAATAGGTGATTTAACCAATCAAAAAATATTTGCCTCTTTACATAATCTTGAAAAACTTTTTGAACGTTTGACGAATAGTCTTGATTCAACCTCAAAAAAATATTTAGAGTCGATCTACGAACCCTCTGATATGAAAAGTTATGGAAATGTTGTTTCAGAAAGTTTGATTTCAGGAAACAATCCGGTTGACCAAAGCTCTGTAGATGATTTGTTGGCAGAGTTGGGATTATAGAAATTTCATGATGGAGTTCTCATTCATTCGATGTTACCAAATCTTTTATCTTGGACGACTTTGTGCGAACCAATCCATCAACGCATTGTCTGTTTTACTCAAGCCATCCCCTCATAGTCTTCGCTAACCTGTCTGCCTTTTGATGAATGCTATGGCCCATGAACCCCTTTCTGAAATGACCGATGTTTTTAATCAGTTCATCGAAGAAGTAAAAAAAATCCCTGGTAGCCAAGAACTGGCGCTTCCTGCCATAGAGCAACTTCACCCTATTCGATTTCAAATCAATGAAGGTTTGGCTGAGCAAAAAAAACGTTATCTCCAGAATAGAGAAGTTTATAAAAAATTTGAACCCGACAATAACATTCATGCGGTGACACGTTTGTTTCCCGGGTTTATCAATAATCTGCAATATCAACTCACACAGAAACCAGCGCTTCAAACGGATAATCAATTGTTGCGGTTACTCAATCCCCTTAGCATCACTTGGATTATTTATTGGAGTCGATTCAATATAACGCAAATACAGAATGCCCTTAAGTTTGTGATAAAGAATCTGCTTGATGGTAAGGAAGAGTCGCTTTATGAAGATGATGAACTCATTATTCATGACAAACCCGGAGACCTCTACAGTATCATCGAAAATGATCTGCAAATCAATCATGGCAATTATTTTTTCCCCGAATCCGAAGATCCTGCCATTTGTTTGGAAAACTCGTTTATCGCGGAAGGACTGATTAATATCTCCTGTCATTACTATTTTTATTTTTTAAAGGAATGTAACTCCCCCACCATTTCTTTAAATATGTATGAAATGATCAAGCAGAATCTGATTAATTTGATGATGTACAAGACTCACATCGTTAAAGAAAAATATCGTTGGAGCAAATTAAAACAATTCAAACAATCTGTGGATAAATTAAATCATCCGTACTTGAGGCAAAAGCATTTTCTTGAAATAGAAAATCATTGCCCTTTTTTTGTTGAGTTTTCATTAGCCTCTCCGGGTTCGCCCGCAATACAATCGCTCAAAAAAAAGATAGAAGAGTTTGACACATTTTCTCCTCCCAATTTTGTTTTATTTATCTCTCTTCTGCTGGATTGTTCCAATGAAGTGCATCTGCGGAAAATGTTTAATGAACACATCTTAAGGAGTAATAGTAACAGAATTTTTGAAACCGCATCGGTATTAACGGCTTTTTATTTCGATAAACTGCTTCGGATCTTAAAACAAACCCATAACCTTGCTTATATTCAAAATTTATTTAAGGACTTGAGTAAGAATTATCCCGAACAGCTTTTAAAGTTGGAGAGTTTTTATGAAACGCACCCTTCTCAGTCCAAAAGTGTGTTGGATATCCTTGAGGTTTTAAAGACGATCATTCGTGAGCGGATCACTGAGAGAAGCCTTTTGCTGACAGGCATCAACAATGAGAAGCATCAAAAAATCAATTCACAACTCGAAACCCTGCATGATTTATTTAAATCCATACACAACAGTGAGGAGTTGCAACACCTTAGACCTCTTTATCTGAAATCCCTTAAAAATATCATGACCCCCCTTCCGCCTGAAGAACGGTTTGAAAATTTTAATCGGGAATTCACGACAATCTTTGAACTCCTACAGATTCCCGTTGATGCTGCTACGATTTCTTTTAATTCAGTCCACGCTTTCTTTTCAGAATTTCAAACGGAACTTTTCCAGAATTTTGAATCGGTCATTGAACCGCTAGAAATCATTCAACTCAAACAGCAGGTCCATACCATCTGCCAGAAACAACTGGAAATCATCAAACAACGAGTTTTGGTTAAAGGGGAAATATTTACCGGCGGACTGGAAGTTTTTGAAGCTGTTGAAGTTGAAGAAGATGAAGCTGAAAACGTGGAAAGTAAAATTCTGGCCCTTGATCTTGAGGACCTCTTATTACGAAAAATAGAATTTCCTTTGAGAGAAAACTATGCCTTCATCGTGGATATGGGCGTGTTTGTCCGCAGCAACGTCCTGAGCCAGGATAAATTAAAATTCCTCAGCTTGATGCTTTCAAAAGGCTTGATCCGAAAGGGAGAGTACAAAATCCTGACGGACCATATCAAAACGCATCCAACCCAAGCGCAAATCGCCATCTACTCCGGGGAATCCATTGCTTACCTGAGATTGATCAACATCGTTGACCCCTTCATCAACAAGTATAAAGTTTCAGGCCTCATAAAAAATAACCCCTTTCAATTGTCCATCAATCAATTTTTAAAACTTCCTTTAAAAGAAGAAAATAATGATCGTTTCTTTCAGCATAAGAAATACCTCCTCCTCCTGGTTCAACAAGGCCGTATTCCAAAGCATTTTGCCGAAAAAATTTTGAGATATGGCAAACTGCTACCTAAACGGAGGATCGATACAGAAATCGAGACAGAGATTGATCTGTGGGAAAATCAAAAGTTTAATGAGGAGCATTTAACGAAAGCCATTCGTTCCCTACAAAAAGACATAAAGAGTTCTCCACGTCCACAGGGCAATGCTTGAAGCCTCAAGCATTGCTCCGCCTGATGCTTTTTGAGCATTCGTCAAATTCCTCATGAGGTTTTCTGAGGATGACGTCGAATTAAACCTTCCTGTGTCACGGTAGCCACTAATTTCCCTTCCCTGGTAAAGACGTTCCCTTGATTCAGCCCCAGCGCATGTGAGGAACTTGGACTTTCCATCGCATATAATAACCAGTCATCCATTCGAAAATCATGATGGAACCACATGGCGTGGTCCAAACTGGTGACTTGCATCCCTCTTTGTGCCCAGGTAACCCCATGCGGAAGCAGACAGGTTCCCAGTAATCCAAAATCAGAAGCATAGGCTAACAGGCATTCATGCGCGGTCCGATCATCAGGTAAGGGGGCAACCGTTCGAAACCAGTGATATTTAACAGGTTTTCTTTTTTCAGGGGTGAAATAATTGACAGGATCAATCGGTCTTATTTCAACAGGGCGCACACAAGTGAACTTATCCCGTACTTTTTCATGAATGTGTTCTTTCACTTTGATTGCCATTTCCAACTCAGACATCAGACCTTCCGGACCAGGAACATCGGGCATTTCCGCTTGATGTTCAAAACCCGATTCTTCAATTTGAAAGGAGGCCGACATATTAAAAATGGCATTCCCTTTTTGAACCGCGACAACACGTCGAGTGGTGAAACTTTTTCCATCCCGGATTCTGTCAACGGTGTACATAATGGGGTGTTGAGCGTCACCAGGCCTGAGGAAATAGCCATGTAAGGAATGAATCCTGCGATTTTCAACCGTATTTTTCGCGGCAACCAAGGCTTGTCCCAGAACTTGTCCGCCAAAGACGCTTCGAAAGCCTAAATCCTGGCTATTGCCTCGAAAATAATTTTCTTCAATTTTTTCCAGTTCCAACAAACGCAACAACTCACCAAGCACGTTTTCCATGGTTTCCTCTTCTCTAAAATTAATGATCGGGTCTGATCCTGTTTTCGTCCGTTCAACTCGCTCCCGAACAAAACAGGGGAACAACCTATTCTTACTTAGGCTACCCACTTAATATACATGATAAAAAAAATCACAACAAAGAATGAAACTGTCTTTTACCAAAAAAAAGGCTATAATTACCTCTATAGAGGTTCATTTAAATATATTCAGAAAACTCATCCTGTCGCGTGATCCGTTTAAACAACGCTGTTTCAGGAGTGCCAAAGCTTGCTTTGGCCAGAAAGGCGAAGGCCTTTCTTTGGATTTGGCCAAAGCAAGCTTTGGCACTCCACAGTCTGAATTAGACTCAAATGAATTTATTTAAATGAACGTCTATAGTTTCGATTTAAGGGGTACATCGGCAACGTACCTAAACACCAAAAACCAAACAAGGCAAATATTCCTTAAATAGGAACATTGAAGGGGAAGAGGTTAATTCAACTTTCTGGAGTGTTCTCGTAATAAAATACAGAAAAGCTCAACAACTACGATAGTTGCTGTTTCAGTTGCTTAAGCATCAACTCTAATTCTTCCATTGTTTTCGCCATCAACTCTTCTTTTGAGTTCTGAGTTTGCTTAAGCATTAATTGAAAGGCTCTAACCTGTCCAATCAAGTC
>JBBCAX010000226.1:0-1092 GCA_051382335.1 Deltaproteobacteria bacterium TL4 | reverse complement strand
AGATCCTCTCCGTATTTGGCGGCCTTTCCCTGCCCGATACCGCGAATCTGACACAACTGGGAGACATTGGCCGGGCGTTGTTTAATCAGATCAATCAGTGTCTGATTCTTCAGAATACTGTAATGCGGCAAGCCTTCCTGCTTGCTCCGTTCCCGTCGCCATTCGCGCAACGATTCAAACAAAGGCCATTCCTCCTCCGTCAGTTGGGTTCTCGGATTAAAGCTCCCGGCCTGCGTCGTCACGGAAGAAGCCGTTCCCACGTGGACCTCTTGACCATTCTCGTATTCCAGAATCACCGTCAGATAGGGCTTCTGGTCCAGCATAAAAAAATGCTGCTCCAGCTTTGAAAGCTTTTTGTCCACGAGAAACCGGTCTAACACGGTTGTGTCAAAATCCCGCAACCGGTAGGAAAACTCCAGAGTCATAATCTTTACCCGCATCAACATTCCTATGAAAACACACTCAAAATCAGGCACCTTTCAAAAATACGGAAAAGTAGTTAACAGTTTTAGAACAGTCACTTCTTTCTTTATTTTAACGCAAAGGCGCCAGGACGCAAGGAACGCAAAGGGTTTTAAACTATTTCTTTGCGCTCATTGCGTCTTTGCGACTTTGCGTTAAAGATCAACTGTAAACTGAAAAATGAATGGTGCCCAAAATCAGGCCCAATATCCGTGCATGAAATTGGAACGTTAATTAATAAGCACCAAAATTACAGTAAGTTATATAACTACTGCAAGTATTCCTGAAATCATGGTGAAAAGTTTGTAGTTCCGCCTTTAGGCGGCTTTTCAGCAGGGTTTTCCGCCTGAAGGCGGGACTACAAACCTGATTTCATGCACGGGTATTGAAATCAGGCCTGAAACTAGACCTGATTTCCATACAATTTCAGGCCTAAATCAGACCTGATTCAGGTGCTTCTTGACTCCTACTACCATTAGACCTAAAATCAGGTCTAATTAGGTCTGAACTGCGTCAGACCTATTATTGACCTGTTCTGCTCATCAAAACCCTTTCATCTCCCTGTTTTTCCAAGGGTAAAAGGGTAAAAGCGCCAAGGGTCACAAACTGGAACACAGGCGGAAACCGAGG
>JBBCAX010000225.1:0-6060 GCA_051382335.1 Deltaproteobacteria bacterium TL4 | reverse complement strand
AGGAGTGCCAAAGCTTGCTTTGGCCCAAATAACAAGAAATGCTTTCGCATTTTTGGCCAAAGCAAGCTTTGGCACTCCTTAGGACATTTGTGAAGAGTAGCATCATTCATTTCATGCACGGGTATTGTCCCTGAGCTTGAATGTTTTTCATGATGTAAAACAGAGGAATGGGAAATTCCTCAAGCTACTGCGTATTCAGTATATTGACGGACTTTAGGTGGCCGGAATGCTAGTACGATCTGCCCTTTAGGAACACCTGCCTCCTCAAGTTCTTTAGCAATTCCCCCTTCAGTTCCATCTCTCTGAATCCAAAACTTTCCATCAATAAGGTCTACATGAACGATACAACCATGTACTCTCTTTTTGTCCCATCCAATGTTGACTAACAAATAGTGATCGTTTTTCCGATCAAATACAGTTTGGATTTGGATATCTCCATAAGCGTAAGGAGTTTGAGCATACTTTTGAAGGATCTCTTCAATGATCTGACGATATTTTTCTAAGGTATCCATGTAACTATCCTTTCTTGGTCTTCATCAAATATCAGCAATTGGATATGCTGACAGACTTGTAATAGCTTTCCGAGTGGCTCTTCAAATACTTCATGATAGACATCTTCTCGAACGGCTAGATATAGTTTTCGATCAGGTTCTATTTGGTCCAGGACAGCATGATAAACAACATACTGCCCAACAGCTTCTTCCAAATCTTTGACATCCGAAGCACCTACAAAACTTTTGACTTCAACTGCGATTTTACTTGAATCTTTCTCAGCTGCCAAGAGTTTTTCCGCGCCTAAGTCAACATATAAGTCTTTTGCTCCCCATTTGAGTTTGAATGGATCATGTGTTATGTGCCAATTTTCCTTAATCAAAGCTTTTTTGACAGCATCATGATAAATGTCTCTAGCAGGCATATTATCCTTTATTTGATAAATTTCTAATATATGTTTTGTAAGAAGACGATTACTGATTTGCCAACAAATTATAGACTTTAATCCTATCCTTTCCGTCAGTGAATTTTAAAGACTTTCATCACCTCATCACCAAGGTGGTTGATGACCTTCACAGCAATACGGCCACTGATAGGTTTGTTGAATGGTCGGGATGTGTCGCTATTCAGTGTTTCCCATGCCTCCTGATTAATCTCAGCCTTGAGAGTTGTCTTGAGCGATTGGTACGGATCATTCGCTCCGAGAAAATAGGCATGACGGACGAAAAAACTCTCTTCGTTGTAGTCGGTGTCGATAAACCAACAGGCAATCCCATCAGCTCCGTCACTTCGAACCTCTCCCGTGTTGGGATGAAAAACATCGACTCCGTTGATCTTTACACGAATCTGATTATTTTTGCTTGCAAGAATGTCAATGTCCGGTTCTCCAAAGATAACGAACAGATTCCCTTTGCCCGTATTCTTGAGGTCATCAGCCATGTGTAGATCCGCATTCATCCTGGCCTTGAAAACAGGAATCCGACCTAACTTTTCAAATTCTGAGGAGTGGGCATCATAGTTGAAAGCACAGGCAATCAGGGCATCGAAGTCGGCGTCTCCAGCTTCACGAGCTGCTTCAACCAGATCCGGACGAGCGACTGTTCCAAATTCAGGACCAATGAAGATCGCCACTCGTTTCTCGGTACCAGATTCTTCGTCACCTTCGAGGTAACGTCCTTCCGCACAGATCAAGTCTCCAGGCCACGGAGTAATAGAGGTAAAATTAATCTTGTCTTCCTTATGAGCCTGTTGAACCCCTGAGGATTGGAGGTGTTCCAGAATCATCCGGGTAAAGTCCCGTTCCTCTCTGTATCCTCCCTTACCATCAGCCACTCCGTCTATCAGTTCATCATTTTCATCAACGGCCAGTACACGATGAGGGGATATACTTTCTACCGTGAAAGGACCAGCGACACGAACCTTCTTTTTGTCTTCGTATGGCTTGTCATAGAGGTATTCAAAATCTGCCTTGGCAGCGATGGATGCGTCGATTTCTTTTTGTCGTGCAATACGTTGCTTCCACCACTGGGAGTGGATTTTTTTTACTTCTTCAGGCCAATCTTTTTCAGCCTCATGAGGAATCTCCCATTCCTCCCATACCTTTCCAAGTGCCTGATTGATTTTTTCACGCAATGGTTCCAATATCTCTTGAAATTTTTCCCATATGACATCGATTTCTGCATTGTTGGCAATAGATTTCAGGGTAATGTGAGGGACTCTCTCATAAACAAATCCATGCCGGATGTTGCCATATTTCGGAGATTCTGAAGGCTCAGAGCATGTGACTTCCGCTTCCTTGAGTTGCCCGTCACGGCTGTCTGCTAATAAATAATATGGATAACGCGCTCCCATGATGCGGGCACGAGCTAAAGCAAGTGAGACACGGGAGGTATCAATCGTGATCCAGCGACGACCCCACTGTTCTGCAACATAAGCAGTGGTGCCAGAACCACAGGTAGGGTCAAGAACCAAGTCTCCGGGATCGGTGACCATTAAGATGCAGCGTTGAATAGTTTTCTGTGAGGTTTGGACAATATATTGCTTCTCCTCTGCAAAACTACCAAGGAATGTATCTGTCCAGAGCGCTGTTACTTCCGATACGCAGAAATCATCAAGATAATTTACTTGTGAAAGGCTGTTGGAAGCTACATGTAATCTATTTGCCTTTCCCATTCTTGACATACCAACTTCGGTCGTTTTCCATGGACGAGTATATGTTTTTCCTCTAAATGAAAAATCAAAAACAGGATTTCCTTGAGTTGTAATGTTTCCAGGACGGTATAGTTTGCCTCCTTCTGGGATTGTCATAGAAGATTTTTCAAATGTTTTAAGGCCGCGACGTTCAATTCCATCGAAATCAACCCATGTATATGTCTTTGCCGAACCATCTTGAACATTCTTTTCAAAATACGGTTGACGGTATTTTGTCTGATCTTTATTGCGGTTATACCAGAGAAGATAATCACATCGTGTTGAAAGAAAATTCTGTTTTACTCCACCAGTTGTAACAAATGAAATTAGTGAGCAAAAGTTTTTTGAACCAAATATTTCATCTACTAATGCACGGACTAGATGCACATTCTCATCGCCAATCTGCACAAAAATCGAACCAGAGTCCGTCAACAAATCCCTGGCAACGTTTAGTCGATCTCGCAAGTAAGTCAAATACGAATGAATCCCATCCCTCCACGTATCCCGAAAAGCCTTCACCTGTTCCGGTTCACGAGTGATATGATCAACCTTTCCATCCTTCACGTCACGACTGGTGGTGGACCACTGGAAATTAGAATTAAATTTGATGCCATAGGGCGGATCGATGTAAATGCATTGCACCTGTCCTCTCAGTCCTTCACGTTCTGCCAGTGAGGCCATGACTTGCAGGCTATCGCCGAGGATCATGCGGTTTGTCCAGTTAGCGTCGTGCTGATAGAATTCGGTTTTAGCCCCTTCATTCGGCAAGCCATTGAAGTCGTTAAAGAGATCCATTTGGGGGTCGGTGGCTTTGTCATCGACTTTGGTACGACGAAGGAGATCATCAATGAGAATCTTGGGGTGAACTTTCTCCTGAATATATAACGGAGGAACATGCACCACCAAGTCAGACCAGTCCTGTTCGTCCTTGCCGCGCCAGACCAGTTGGGGGTCCAGATCACGGTTGCGGCGTTCATAGGCAACTCGAATCGGATTTTCATCTTCTTTTCTCATCATCGACTGGTATTCAGCAGTAGGGATATTCTTACGTTTCGCCTCTTCATGAGTAATCGTTTCTATGGTTTTTTTGGTTGAATCATTCGCCATGTTGTTTTCCTATTCCTGTGTCTGTTTCGTGATTGAATCGATGAGTTTGTTGAATTCGGCTTCTATTTGAAAGACTTCCGTAAATTCGACGAAGCTCCAGCGTCCGTATTGGCCGAGGTTATTGACACCAGGTACCCAGTAGAGTTCCATCGTCGTTTTCTTTTCCTTAGCGTCTTCTCCACGATAGCCTTTAATTTCTACGACCAGATGAAGAGGATCATCCTGTCCATCGTCCACGACCACGATGAAATCCGGTAGGTAAGTCCGCATCATCGAACCATAGCGGTAAGGGACTTCAAAGCCGAGACTGTGATTCTTGACGTAAGCCTTCACTTTGGGATGCGATTCAACAACACGGCAGAATTCAGCCTCCCAATCGCTATCGAGGATGATCCAGTTGATATGACTGTACCGGGCATCGGTTTGCCAGCGGCTGGTTTTCGATGTATTGAAATTTACATGCGCTGTGGAGCCTGTGGGATTGTAGGGATCAAGTACCGCCTTGATCGGTCGTTTTCCGACGAGGGAGCGAGTGATCCCGGCTGTAATACGTTCACAAGCCATATCGGCCAATTCCTGATACATAAGCTGAGCTGGATAGGTCTCCCCCTTACAGACCAGACAGGAGTCAATCCATTCCTTGGTGATTCTTTTTAGCTGACCGAAAAGATGGAGCTTCGGTTTCTCTCCCTGATCTCTCCATTTGGTATAGAGAAGACGTTTAGTCAGGTGCATGATCAGCGTGGATTTCCGCATGTCTTCCAGGTGTTTCAAGCTAAGATCAACGCTTTCTCCAATAATACCAGAGTTTCTGGTGATCGAAGGTCCGACAAGGTCAGGGGTCAACTCCAGCACAGAGTCTTCATTAAATTCAGCGGTAAGGCGTTCCTCTGGCAATTCAACACGGTAGCCCTTGACACGGGGAAACTGGATTTCAAGAGGATCTCTATCCGGTCGTATGGCTTTGACATTGATGGTCTGACGGGGTGGTTGGGGAGGCGCTATAACTGGTTTGGCTGTGAAGTCGAAGGGGATTCCGAGTACATCGGCGTATTCGACGTTGAATAGCCCTTCTTCATTCAGATCGTAGGATTGACGTCGAAGACCACGACCGATGACTTGTTCACACAGAAGCTGCGTTCCAAAGGCACGTACTCCGAGAACATGGGTGACGGTATTGGCATCCCAGCCTTCAGTCAGCATGGATACCGAGACGACACAGCGAATCTGCTCACCAAGACGTTCTTCCTTTCCCACGGTATTCATGACTTCCCTCAGCAGATCCTGATCGGAAAGATTTTCGGCCTGTTTCATGTCCCCTGTACGCTTGATGATCTCACGTCGGAAACGATCTATCTCATCAGACGCCATGTTACGGAAATTATCATCCAGCGCGTCACCGGACTCGAGTTGTTCACTATCGATCAAGAGCGTGTAGGGACGGGCAAACTGGTCGCCATGGTCATTAAAATTCCGGAACAGGGCCAGACGACCATTTTCCAAGGTCGTTGAACCATCTTCATTTTCACGATGAAAGCCAGAGATATAGTCGTAAACCAGTTTAGAAGTTGAGGTATTATTACAGACGATGATGAAACAAGGAGGAACTTTTATTCCGATTTCCTGCCATAACTTGAAGGTTTTTTCGTAGTGTCCATATAAGGCTTCCAGAGCGGTTTGCAGTTCCACAGGAATACTCAGCGGGTCCAGAGCATTACCCTTTCCCCTGCCTTTCTTTGGCATTCGAGTTCGAATATGTTCCCATAGATTCCTGAACTTGGGCATGTCTCCGCCAGGGATATTGTCAGCGACAGGAACACGAGGCAATTTAACAATTCCGCACTCAATGGCATCCATGAGTGAAAAGTCGCTCATTGTCCAAGGGAATAGAGTGCCTTCAACGTAACCTGATCCACTCAAGAAGAATGGTGTTGCCGACAGGTCGAACACACGGGGGATTCCCAGCTTTTGTCTAACTGTTTCCAGGCCTGAAATCCATAACCGTGCCGCTTCGTTGTTCTTCTCAGCCTCTTTCTTATCGTCTCCCTTCAATGTGGTATCATCATCTTTCCCTGGTTTTTCCCGATAACAGTGATGTGCCTCATCGTTAATAGCCATGATGTTTTTCATCCCCATCAAGTCAGGCATGACTCGCTGGAGCATCTGGCTGGGGTGATGAAAAGAAAGGTCAACTAGCATTCTTAAGTTGTTCCCGTTTTGCTCCATAACAAGTCACCTTGTTTACTTTTTTATATATGCCTTTAATGATAT
>JBBCAX010000224.1:0-1316 GCA_051382335.1 Deltaproteobacteria bacterium TL4 | reverse complement strand
CATAGGTGTTCGTGGTTTTTCATGATCCCCCCTGTAGCATTCTGTTGAGAAGCATCAAAGATGTTTCTCGATGCTTATAATTTGGATCAAAAATTTCGTCAGCAAAGAGAATGATTTTTTGAATTAACCCCTGTAAGTATCTCTTTGAAGAATGAATGAAAAACATGACAAAATCGCGAGCGAGAACCACGGCGACTTTTGAAATACGTTGAAAGGAAATGGCTAACTGTTGGTCTTCATCTAATTGGTTGATGCCAATGTGTAAGAGGGGGGTGGAAATTAAATGAGCAGCGATGGACGCTAACATGAGGCTTTCAATAATATTGGAGTGATTGGAAGTGAGACGATTGGTATTAAGAGATTGCTTGCAACTTTTAAAAATCAGTTCAATTTGCCACCTGAGACGATATAAGGGGTAGATCACCGCTGCCGGAGCGGTGAGATTGGTGATATACCAACGATAAATGCGTTCTGAGGGATTCCAAAATCCGATTACCCGATAGACCAAGATGTCATTTTTGTATTTTTTCTTTCCGACCACCTCAATGATATTGCCTCGTTTAATCTTGAATTTGATGGAGTTAATAGATTGTCCAACGTGGTTTTTCGACATTCCGGAAAGGACTTCTTTGATATAAATCACTGTGTTGGTTTTTAGACGACAGAGAAAAAACCCCTTGGCTTGTTCAATCGCCAGTAAAAGCCCGAGATCCCAATAGCCAAGATCAAAAATAATCAATTTACCTTTCAGAGTTTCCACCTCAGGGAAACACTTGCGATCATGGGTGGAGGTGGGCGTAAGTTGAAACCACGCCAGCACTCCGGTTAGTAGATCAAAGCAGGCGTGCCACTTGATTCCAGCGGTGGTCCGGGTTCCAGGAAAATCCTCTTTCGCTCCGTCCCAAAGGCTAATGGAACTGGAGTCCACTAAGAGAATCTGGCTGACTCCCAAACCGGTTAAAAGATCAATGCCAAAAAGCGCAGTCGTCGCCAATTGAACAATTAAAGTAGAAACCACGTTGCGAAGAAGGTTTTTCAATCGCTTGCGAGAGAGCCTTTCCCAAAAAGCACTCTTGCTAATGTCTTGATTTAGGTTGGACTTCATCTGCTTACGAATCGATTCCAGCGATGAAGTTTTCGAATCTCCCAAGTAACAAAAAATAAGATTAACTATAAAATCAAAGGGACCAATCTTGGTTCTTGAGTCTTGGGTGGGAATAATAGCTTTAAGCGATTGTTTGATCTTCTCAAGTATGTTATCGTCTTTCATGGTGATGTCCTCCTTATTTAGTCATGTTCTAGCCGAACACAAAAAC
>JBBCAX010000223.1:0-2316 GCA_051382335.1 Deltaproteobacteria bacterium TL4 | reverse complement strand
CAAATGTCCTAAGGAGTGCCAAAGCTTGCTTTGGCCAAAAATGCGAAAGCATTTCTTGTTATTTGGGCCAAAGCAAGCTTTGGCACTCCTTAGTGAGAGGTTCGATTCATTTCATGCACGGGTATTGGGCCTTACTCCGACGCGAGTTAAGAAATGGCACGAAGCCGGAGCTTCAGCTTCTTGTACGTTACCAAGGTGGACCTTGGTAACGAGAAGTATAGCTGTCCAGGAAAGTTTTTCCCCGGGAGCGCGGCATCTTGCCCGCAAAAGTGGGCGGGACGCCCGCGTTCCCAGGACAAAACTTATCTTGAGCACTATACCGCGGAAGGTGAGTTAAAAATATTTGAAAAAATGATTGGTTTTTACTTGAATTTGAACTACTTTGCTGACTTGCTGAATCAGCAAAATGCCTTCTCCTTTCAGCCATCTTTGTATCGTTGATCCACAATCCCATTTTTTATCGACGTTTGCTTGTGGCTGATGCCTTACGAATTAATTGGAAACGTGCGCCTGTGACGATATGACTCAAATATCTGTTTTAATTCCCACCCATCATGACGAAAATACATTGGCGGCCTGTTTACAAAGATCATACTCGGAATAGGGGATCCCCTTGGGACTCAAGAATTGAAAGAGGTTTTAAACCACAACCAATTCAAAGAGGGAGTTGATTATCTACGGATGATTTGATAACGTGGATAAGGGAAGACCCCGATTTTTCATGTTTTTAAGGAGTCCTTATGGATATTTCTGACAGCGTTCAGCGACTGAACGAAATTTGGCGTTACAGCCTTTGGCTGGCGGCAGGTTTTATCCTGAGCGGAGTTTTGATTTTTACCGCAAATTGGGAAGCCAATCGCCAAGAACAGTTCCGTATAGATTTTTTGAGAAACAGCCTCGAGGATCTGGCGCAACTTGCTGATAAGACTATTGATGATCGCTTACGTAAGTATGATGAGGCCCTCCTCGTTTTGCGTGAGGCTTATGCCACCGATCCGCAGAGCTTCGCTCGGGTGGTGGATCTCTTGCGCAGCGGCCCCCTTGCCGAACCCCAGGTTTTAGTAGTTCAGGCCGATAGCAAGGGTTATCTCGCCTTTACAGATACCCCGAATGTCAAACCCGGACTGTACTTGGGCGATCGCTCTTATTTCCGCTTTTTTGCGGATGGCGGTGAAGATCGTCTGTATATTGATGAGCCAGTTTTTGGTCGAGTCACCCAGCGTTACACACTGCCCTTGGTACGTCCGATATATGACAAACTGGGTGGTTTTCTTGGGGCAGTCGCCGTTTCCGTTCTGCAGAAAACTCTGGGTGAATTTTCCCCCCATCTCAAGTTGTCGGGCGATACGGCAATCACCTTAGTCAACGATGTTGGTGCGCTGATCACCAGTTCCCGCGATCTGGACAAGGTGCAAGACACAAAACTGACGCGGGAACAGTTGGAGCCAATGCTCAAGGGAAACACTGGCTTTTTTTTCAGAAGCACCTGGTTTGGTAAGAACGAACACTTCATCGCCTACCGGCATATTCGTTATCCAAACGCACCGCTCATCGTCTTTGTGGATATTTCGGCCACTGAAATATTGAGGATTACATCAATGCAGCGCAAGGTGCTTTTGTCAGGCGCCCTCTTTACTTCTTTGGTCATTATCGTTCTGATTATCGTCAATTTGCAGCGCAAAAGAATAACCGCGCAGTTTATTGAAGCTCAACGTTTGAATTTATTGGCTGAAAGTGAAAACCAGCACCGAATCCTCATCCAAACAGCCATGGACGGTTTCTGGATGGTGGATATGCAGGGGCATCTCCTGGAAGTTAATGAGACTTATTGCCGGATGAGCGGCTACAGTATGCAGGAACTGCTGACCATGCGAATTTCAGATCTGGAGGCCCACGAATCGAATGATGACATAGCAGTCCGTACTCAAGAAATCCAGAAAGTGGGTCAGCACAGTTTTGAATCGCAGCACCGGCGTAAGGATGGGAGCCGCTATGATGTAGAAGTTAGCGTCCAGTTCAGACCCAAAGAGCGGTGGTTTGTTGCGTTTCTACGCGATATAACCGCACGTAACCAAGCAGAAAAGGAACGCTTGAATCTGGAAAATCAACTGCGTCAGTCTCAAAAAATGGAAGCTCTTGGAACACTGGCAGGAGGTATTGCTCACGATTTTAACAATCTCCTGGTCCCCCACGGCTTTCTCATAAAAAACCAACTTGACAAAGTATATTCATAAAAAAGGGTTCGGAGTCCCTGCAATTATCAAGATTCTCTTTCATATTTTTCCCACCAAACTTTTTAAAAACACCAAGAACACA
>JBBCAX010000222.1:0-23226 GCA_051382335.1 Deltaproteobacteria bacterium TL4 | reverse complement strand
GGAACAATGAATGGTTCCGACTCCAGGGACTGAAGTGTATCTCCGACTTTGCTTTACCCCACTGGCTTCCTTTATCCGTAGGGAAGACCGTATTGTGAGGAGCCGTGTACGGACCCGTAAGCACGGTTCTGTGAGCGGACGGCTCCGAGAGGAGCCTCCGACTCGATCCCAGCAGGAATTTATCTGGACAACTAGACCTCTTCCAAAAAAGAGAATCAAAAGGAAAGAGAACTTCTTGAAGTTTAGGGGAGCTATGTGTTAGATTTACACTAAATGCCCTATTTCCCTACAAAAACACTTACAATTGAGATCAACCCATGAAAATCAAACAATTTAAGTTTTTACTTATTTTGCTTAGCTTCTTTATGCTTGGATGTAATGATCCTGATCCTACAGGCACTAAAAAAGGGGCGATTCGTGTGGGAACTATCAGTGGTGACACCACAGAAGGAGGAGGCGTTGCGACCTTTACTGTGAAATTAAAAACATCGCCTTCCTCCAATGTGAAAATTCCCGTTTTCAGCAGTAACACGGATGAGGGAATGGTTTCCCCCTCAGAATTGACTTTTACTCCCAATAACTGGAATTCGAAACAAGTCGTCCTGGTGAGCGGAAGAGATGATGACATTAAGGATGGAGACCAGGAATACAAGATAATCCTGGGAAATTCGGAATCAGAAGATGGTGAGTATAATAACGTGGACCCCGATGATATGACTTTAAAGAACTTGGATGACGATACGGCGGGGGTTGTGATTAGTGAATTGAGTCGAAGTACCTCAGAAAAAGGCTTAACCGCAACTTTTTCAGTCAAATTATCCAGCGAACCTATTTCCAATGTGCGGATTTTGGTCTCAAGCAGCAATACGAACGAAGGTACTGTTGATCCTGGCAAGTTGGATTTTAGCGGGGGCAATTGGGATATTGAACAATTAGTGACCGTTACAGGAGTAGACGATAAAATTGCTGATGATCACGTCAAATATACGATCCAACTGTCTGCCGCACTTTCTGATGACCCCAATTATCAAGGTCTGGATCCTAAGGATGTACAAGCTGTCAATATGGACGATGAGGTTCCAGGTTTTATCATAGTCAGCCTCTCGGGAAATACCCTGGAGTCCGCAGGAACCGCAATCTTTACCGTTCAATTGACAACCAAACCCGCGGCGAATGTGACCATTGCGGTTTCAAGTAATAACACTCAGAAAGGTACGGTAACCCCCTCAAGCCTCACCTTCACTCCAGCCAATTGGAGCGCACCTCAAAGTGTGAGTGTCACAGGAGTTGATGACAGTGAGGCGAATGGAAATCAAAGTTACACCATCATCCTGGCTGCCGCGGAATCCAGTGACTCCGGTTATAACGGTCTCAATCCCGCTGATGTGGATTTTATCAATATTGATGATGAAACGGCAGGCTTCATCATCAGCGGGCAAAGCACGCAAAGTGGGGGAAACATTACTTATGGTGTTTTGAGTACCACAGAGTCTGGAGCCACAGCGACATTTACCGTGGTCCTGAGCAGTAAACCCCTCTTTGATGTAACCATACCGACAATTGCCAGCAATGATACCACAGAAGGTGAGGTCAGTGTCTCCAGTCTTACCTTCACTTCAGCAAATTGGAACATCCCTCAAACCGTTACAGTGACAGGCCTTGATGATGTCAGCAAAGATGGAAATCAAAGTTATAAAATTCTGCTGGGCTCGGCCACTTCCTCAGACCCTGATTATCAGGGCGTGGTTGTGGGAGCCGTGCTTTTAACCAATCTTGACAACGATACCGCAGGATTTACGCTGGGTAGTGTCGCGAGTACGATGGAAACAGGAACCAGCACCACCCTGACAATTAGACTCACCAGCAAGCCTGAAAGTGATGTGAGTATTGCGGTTTCCAGTAATCTGACCACGGAAGGCACGGTTTCCCCCTCAAGTTTAATGTTCACAACAGACAATTGGAATGTGGATCAAACGCTAACCATCACCGGGGTTGATGATGATGTGCTTGACGGAAATCAACCTTACACCATTGTTTTAGGTGCGGCAATCTCAGCGGATCCGAATTTTAATGGCGTGGATCCCCGCGATGTCACCTTGACTAATCTGGATGACGAAACGGCCGGAGTTGTCGTTAGCGGTGTTGGTGTTTCAACATCCGGCGGACAAGTCACTTATGGAATGGGAAGCACCTCGGAAATCGGGATACAAGCCACCTTCACCGTGCAACTCCAAAGTAAACCCTCAGCCAATGTCTCCTTTCCCCTCACCAGCAGTAATACGAACGAAGGAACCGTTAGCCCCGCAAGTTTAACCTTCACTACGAATAACTGGGATACCCCCCAAACCGTCACAGTAACGGGGCAAGATGATGACTATGGGGATGGCACCAAAACCTATCAAATTCAATTGGGTGTGATCACGTCCGATGATTTGAATTACAATAGGATTGATCCGAGTGATGTCAGTGTGAACAATGTTGATGACGAGGTGGCGGGATTTACCATTAGCAGCCTTAGCGGCAATACCACCGAATCTGGAGGAACCGCGACATTCACCATCAGACTTACGGCGAAATCTGAAGCGGATGTCATTATTTCTGTGGTCAGCAGTGATCCCGGAGAAGGATCGGTGAGTGCGTCCAGTCTCACGTTTACAGCCGCAACCTGGAATGTCCTTCAAACCGTCACCGTTACAGGCGTCGACGATATCTTGATGGATGGGGATCAAAGCTATAATATTGAATTGGGCTCCAGCAGCCAAAGTGCGATCTTCAATATCCTGGATCCCGCGGATCTGACGCTTTCCAATGTCGATGAAACCCCTGGAGTGGTGGTTGGCGCACTCAGTAATAATACCACCGAGACAGGCGGAACAGCAACCTTTACGGCCAGATTGAATACTCAACCAACCGCAGATGTTACAGTACCCATCGCAACTTCAGACACAACGGAGGGAACCGTGTCTCCCGCGTCGTTGACCTTCACCAGCAGCAATTGGAATACAACTCAAAATGTAACTATTACCGGTGTGGATGATCTGCTGGATGATGGAGATCAAAGCTATACCATCACCTTGGGACCAACAACTAGTGGGGATCCCCGTTATGTCCTCACCCCAAGTGTGGTCAGTGTCAGCAACACGGACGACGATACTGCGGGGATTACCGTCAGTGCCGCTGGCAATATGACGACGACTGAAGGTGGGGGAACGGCTACCTTTACCGTTGTCCTTGACAGTCAGCCCACCGCGAATGTGACGATAGCTCTAGCCACTTCAGACGCAACAGAAGGCGCTGTGTCTGTGGCCTTGACTTTCACTACCAGCAATTGGAACACTGCTCAAAATGTAACCATTATCGGTGTGGATGATCTGGTGGATGATGGAGATCAAAGTTATACCATCATTTTAGGACCAACAACCAGTACCGATGCCAACTATAGCGCTATCAACCCGGCTGATATCAGTTTGAGTAACACGGACAACGATACCGCGGGAATTACCGTCAATGCTGCTGGTAATATGACGACGACTGAAGGTGGGGGAACGGCAACCTTTACCGTTGTCCTTGATAGTGAGCCAACGGCAAATGTGACCATCGGTATCAGCAGCAGCAATCCCGCTGAAGGAACGGTATCCGTTTCAAGTCTGGTGTTTACTTCTGCCAATTGGAGCACGGTTCAAACCGTTACCATCACAGGGAAGGATGATGCTCAAGTTGATGGCACTGTAAATTATACTATTCAGTTGGGTCGGGCCATCTCTGTCGATTCCAAGTATAGCGTGATTGATGCCGATGATGTCAGTTTAAGCAATCAGGATAACGATTCGTAACGATTCAGCCTAAAAATAAAAGTCCGCTAAAAATGATACGTAAACCAGAGGAGAAAAAATGGAAAAAACCCTATTAAAACAAACAATCATGCAAAGCCTTTCTTTATTATTCGGAATCATGATGCTTTTTGCCCTGGGCTGTGAAGAGCTCGGTCTGACCTCAGGAAGTGAGGACTCTTCATCCAGTTCCTCAGGAACGAAAGCCGCGAATGAGAATTCACAAAATACAAGTGACACCCAAACACCCACTCAAAACAATACAACCAATGACAGCAAGCCTGCGGCCAATGTGCTTGTGTCTATCAAAGTAACGCCTGTGGATCCGAACATAGCCCAAGGGACAACACTTCAATTCAAAGCGGCAGGTATTTTTGATGATGGAACTCAAGAAGACCTCACGGCGTCAGTTACCTGGACCTCTTCGGATACCAATATCGCGACTATTGAAATTCCGGAGGGAGGAACAGGAGTCAAAGGCTTGGCAACAAGTGTCCACACGGGGACATCGATCATTACCGCGACGAAGGCAAAGATCAGTGGCAGTGTGACCCTTACGGTTACGGCCGCGACGTTGCAAAGTATTGAAATAGAACCTTCGGAGCCCACTATCGCACAAAAATTAACGCAACAGTTTAAAGCTACGGGAACTTACTCGGATGGGAGTCAACAGGATCTTACGCAATCGGTGACTTGGGAATCCTCAAATACCAACGTGGCTCAATTTAGTGGCCAGGCTCAGGAAAAAGGGCTGGTCTCAACCACCAAAACGGGAGTATTGACCATCAGCGCGAAAATGGATAAAATAAGCGCGTCCACACTACTTACCGTCGTGGATGTTGTTTTAACCTCAATCACTATTACGCCCTCCAGTGCTTCCTTACCCAAAGATACGATTCACTCCTTTATTGCGACAGGTCTTTATAACGACAATAGTGAGGAAGATGTTACCGAATCGGTAAATTGGAGCTCCTCCGACAAAGCGGTTCTCACAATCAGCGATACGAAAGGAGACAAGGGAACCGCAACCCTTCACAAAGCCGGTGCAACCATCATTACCGCAACCAAATGTAGTTTTCTGGGCTGTGTGTTTGGAGGAAAAAGTACGATTAAAGTGACAGCAACCGTTACCGTTACCAATGCGACACTGGCTTCGATTTCCATTGATCCTCCCAGTCTTGCTCTGGCAAAAAATACCAATAAGAACTTAACCGCAACGGGAATCTATAGCGATGGAACTACTCAGGATATTACAAAATCGGTAACCTGGAGTTGTTCCGATCCCAAGATAGCCTCCATCATCAGCAGCGGTAACAAGGTGGGGCAAGTGACAGGAACCTTGGAGGGCTCCTGTGTGATTACAGCAAGTAAAGGCGAGGTTGAAAGTACCGCTGAATTAACGGTCACAGGGGCGACCCTCGTTTCTATCGCAATCACGCCTGAAAAAAGCAATCTGGTTCAGGAAACTTCCTTACAATTGACGGCGACAGGAACTTACACGGATGATACCAAACAAAACATCACGAAACAGGTTTCCTGGACTTCTTTAGATACCAGCCTTGCGACAATCAACAACGAGGATGAAGGCAAAGGAATTGTTAAAGGCCTTAAAGCGGGCGATGTGTCCATAACCGCAAGCCTTGGAGATATGAGTCAAACTGCTCAACTCAAAGTAACTGATGCTTCTCCGCTCAGCTCGATTGCGATCCTTCCGGGAAATTCGTCCGTTCCCAAAGGGGCCACCAAACAGTTTCAAGCCGTTGGAACTTTTGAAGATAAATCCACACAGGATATCACCACCTTGGTTCATTGGGCCTCAACAGCCCCTGCGGTCGCAACCGTTGAAACCGCACAAGGAACCAAAGGCTGGGTGACCAGTCTCGAAAAAGGGACGACAACGATTACAGCAACTCTGGGAGCTTTAATTCAATCGACAACACTGACGGTGAACGATATAGAGCTCACGTCAATGGAGGTGAGGTCACAGAACGCGACTTTAGCCAAAGGAACCCAACAATGGTTTAAGGCCACAGGCCTCTATTCGGATCACTCCACCCGTGATCTGAGCGAATCCGTAACCTGGAGCAGTTCGGATAAAAAAATCGCGTCAGTGGATACAAAAGAAGAAAAAGGCTTGGTTAAAGCGCTCAAAGCAGGAGAAGTCACCCTTAGCGCAAAAGAATGTTCCGCCTATTTGTTCCAGTTTTGTGTGTGGCCCGGGAAACACAGTACAAGCAGAACCATTATGGTGAGCGACGCAACCTTGGAATCTTTATCGGTAACCCCTACGAATCCCAAAATCGCAAAAGGAAACAGTGTGCCATTGACAGCAACGGGCGTCTTCTCCGACGAAAGTAATCAGGATATGACGCCTTTTGTGGAATGGAGTTCTGCCGAAAAAACCATTGCGACGTTAAGCACAGATAGCCCAGGTCTTGTTGAAACGACCGATCAAACGGGTGAAGTCATGATCATCGCAACGGATGTAAAAACTCAAATCAGCGAAACAACAACGCTTACCGTTACTGACGCGGAACTTTCTTCAGTCGCTATTTTTCCTGCCACCTTAACTCTGCCTGTGGGCTTAAAATCCCAGTTGACCCTGAAGGGGATCTATTCCGATGACTCCACCGTTGATTTGACCCATACCGCCTCTTGGAGTTCCTCTGATATCAGTGTTGCGACAGTGTCCAATGGAGAATCAGAAAAAGGAGAAATCAAGGCGATGGGCCCGGGAACGGCAACCCTCTCTGTGTTGACCAAAGAGGGAACCGCGCTGAACATGCAATTAACTGTAATTACCTCAAAATTGCTTTCAATTACCGTGACGCCCCCAAGTCCAAATATCGCGAAAGGCTTGAATCAAGCATTTAAAGCCAGTGGAACTTATGAAGATGGCAACAAATATGAGATCACCCCCTATGTCACCTGGAGTTCCACAGATCAAAGTATTGCCACCATTGAGAATTCAGCGGAAAACCAAGGCGTCGCGTTAACCGTAGAGGTTGGGAAGACCACGATTACAGCAACCAAAAAAGAGGGGGAAAATGACATTAAAGGCAGCGCCGAACTGACCGTATCAGGTGCCGTATTAACGAGCATACGTATTGAACCGGCAAATCCAGGCGTCGCTGTTGGTGGTTCTGAGGAAGAGGCCACCGTACAATTGAAAGCTCTTGGTGTCTATACAGATCAGGAAATCGATCTGACCAAAGTGGTGACATGGAAAACCGCTGACGCCATCATCGCAAAAGTCAGCGCCAGTAAAGACACCGCGGGGAAAGTCACAGGGCTCGCTAAAGGCCAGGTCCTCATTACCGCAACGAGAGTCACGCTGCAAGAATTTGCCAAAGGATCAATCAACCTGACGGTTACTGAGATCAGTCAAAATGATTCCGACCCCAGTTCTGATTCAGCCTTGCCGTGAGATGCAAGAATAGAGTTTCCAATTCTAGGATTTCAACAGAGCCTCAAGCCCATGCAAGTGTTTCATGGGCTTCTCCCACACGGATTGTAACACCTGACGTCAAGACCTATCCCCTTCTCCGATCCTCTTTTCTAAAAAAGATGTTGAATTTCTGGTAGACATTCTGTATACCTTACGTAGACATTCTGTATACCATGAAAACTTATTGTATAAAACTCTTTTTTAATCAGTAAGTTTCCCCTCTTCTCAATTAACTTTTGGGCTACCCACTTAAGCCGGGACACCTCGATGGTAAACCGGAACTACGTGTCCGGCAACCTCAACGATCAGAAAAGCGGGGCATGTAATCCCCGCCTACCAATGTCCCGCTTTGTAAGAAAGTGGTAGAAGGGGACTACGTGCCCCTCATTTTGCCGGACATGTAATCCCGGCCTACCAATTACTTTCATGCTTCGTTGTGAGACTTGTCTCATGGGGGTTAAGGGGGTAGCCAATTTTTGAGGTAATTATGGCTGAGTATTGCACCTTTCCGATTCCGATGGAGTTGTACGTCAAAGTTCAGGAAATATCAGAACAGATCAATAATTCAACGAATAAAATGCAACATACCCCGGCGTTCGTTGCTCTTTTACTGGAGCAAGTAGACATAGGCGTGGACTATTATTTTTTGAGAATTCCCTCTGAACTAGAGGTTGGGAGAATTGGAATGAAGGTTGTCAACCTGGGGATTAAAACGATGAAGGGCGCCATGCATATGATCATCAACAAACTATTACATAATCTGACAGAATCGCAGTTGGAACGTTTGGTCCTGCTTGAACAGGAAATGTTGTTACAGTCCGACGAACAATAAGGATCACCCGTTCTTTACTTCCATTCTTTCAAAGCATCAGAAGGAGAGTCCCATGAAACAGTCAGAAAAAATAAAACCGGAAAAGAGTACAGCGAAAACAACGAGGAGACAATTTTTCGGGTTCTCCGCAGCAGCCGTCGGAGCGGCGGGCATGGCAGTGGTTCCCTTAAACAACGATTCTTTTTACAGGGCCAAATATCCCGAAGTCGCTGAAAACCGGGTGGAATTGGCTTCTAACGGTAAAAGTGTCTGCATTCTTGGAGGAGGATTATCAGGGATTCAAGCCGGAGTGGAATTGGCGTCAAGAGGATTTAAAGTTACCGTCTTGGAAAAATCAGGTCTCCCCGGAGGAAAATTAAAGTCATGGCGGGACAAGTCCTTTGGTCCTGCGGATCACCCCTTGAAGCGGGATCCCAACTTTCAAGGCTTTGTACGGGAGCATGGCGTCCATGCGGTTTGGGGTTTTTATAATAATTTAAGAGAATTTATGGGACGTTATGGCTTCAAACTTCAGGATATCAGTGAGGAACGTTCGATTTATACCTTTCTTGATAAAGATGGAACCCAGAGCTACATTCCAACAACGACTTGGCCTTCTCCCTACGATCGTTTGGAGCAAGTCGCGAACCTTCTGCAGTTGGATCACCTCCGGGGCAAGCAGACAGAGGCAATTTCCGTCTTCTTGCGTTTTATGATTTTTGATTATGCGGATACGAAGCAAAGAGAGTACATGGATAGTATGACCATTGAGGAGTATTGTAAAAAGCTGGGCCTCTCGGAGGCCTTAACTTATAAGATTATCGACAGTGTTGTAGAAATGGCCTATTTCAACAATGTTGACAAACTTTCCGCGGCAACGATTGCGAATATTTTTCAATTGGTTTCAGGGTCTCCGAAAGATTGGGATGTTAATCTCTACATGTGCCCTCCTGGCGAAACGTTTTTGCAGCCGATGGTGGATTACATCACTCGCAAAGGAGGAACGGTTCATTACAACACCGAAGTGGAACAGTTGGTTCTGAGAGATGGACGCATTGAGAGTGTCATTTCGAGTCAAATTCTGCCCATCAAAGCCAGACGTTGTCAAATTTGCGGAGAGCTGATTTATGGTGATGGCGAATATGAGGTTTGTCCTTTTTGTGGCGCGGAAGGCGCAAAATTAAAATTATTATCGGAGCAGGAAACCCGTGTAAAAACCTTCAGTGCCGATTATTTTATCAGTGCGATGGATATCCCCGCGAGTCAAAAATTCATGGCCACCAATCTGGAAGTCTTGGGAAATCAGGCTTACTTTCAAAATATACTCCAACTCCATGCAACTGAAGTTTATGTTGTGAATCTTTGGTATGAAGGGTCCCAATTTTGGAGAAAACTTTTTAAAGAACGACCGGATAATAACGTATTTTTCGCAACCGGTTTTGAGCACCTGGGGATTACCATTAACTGGACAGCTCCTCTGTTGGAAGAGGGAAGTGCAGGGATGAATCCACAATATGCGGGGTATGATGTCACCATTTTGGAAACTCAAATTGCGAAAGTGGACAAAGTCGCACAGCTTTCCAATCAGGAAATTGTGGACCGATGCCATCAGGAACTCAAAGGGCTCATGCAGGACATTCCTCCATATCAATCCTATTTTATCAATAAGTGGCGTCATTATACGACTTACCTGCCTGGAGATGAAAAGAAACGTCCTCCAGTGCAGTCTCCCATCGACAATTTTTTGTTTATTGGAGATATGGCTTTTGTTCCGCACCCCGCTGTTTTTATGGAAAAAACCAATGTTACCGCGAAATGGGCAACCAACTTATTATTAGATAAAGTGGGGCAAAAAGAAGGCAAAATCAAAATCTTGAGATCAGGCACTCCCAGTCCTTTGATTTCAGGATTAAAAAAAGGTTTTTCAGTTTATATCTAAAAGCTGGAGCGTAACCCTGAGCTCACCTTTAATGAGGAGGCACGATGGATGATTTAGCTGAAGCGTTGAAATCGGAATGGAAAGAGGGAATTGCGAACATTCAGCACAAGTCTCTGAAAACCAACATTATTGATTTGGGAATTAACCTCAAATACAGAGCGGGACTTGCCCGGAACATGGGATCCTTTGTCAAAACGCAAAGATTTCCTCAAATGATCCAAGGCTTCCAACGGTATCCTTGGCTGAAAGATTTTTTCCTTAATCTCGAAATTCTTTATGCAAAATTGGTTCATCGACGAACAGGGGCTTATCGGGAAGCCAATGCTTTTTTAATTACCGATTTGCTGTTTAAACTGTTTAGTGAATTGTTAGATGGCATTTTTAACACGCCGGAAAGACTGGTCTTGCATGAAGATATGGTTCCTCCGGAAATTCTCATTGCCATGGGGCTGAAACCTTGGATGGCTGAATTTGGAGGCATTGTGATGCCCTTGGTCTTTCCCGCGATAGTTGAAGAATATATTGATGCCGCCGAAAGTCAGGGCATTACCCCGGATACTTGCAGTTTGCCCAAGGCAACCATGGGTATGGCACTGAGGGAACATATCCCGGCTCCTGTCGCCATTATCGCCTCCAACTTGCCTTGTGATGGCGGCATGTCGTCCTATACTTTAATTGAAAAAACACTTGCGGTCCCTACGTTTCGACTGGATATTCCTCATCATTTCAAAAGTAAACGAGCCGTGGACTATTTTGTGGGAGAACTCCGACAAATGATCGCCTGGCTTGAAAAATACACACCAGGGAGCATGGATTGGGATCGTTTAAAGGCGATTTGTGAGACGAGAAATCAAATTAAAGAATTAGAATTGGAAATATGGGAAATGCTTCGTGAGCGTCCGGCTCCCATGGCGGGAGAACCGATCATTTATGGTCATCTTATTGGAACACAGGTTTATCCCGGACATCCCGCAGGTTTGGATTATTTCCAAAAACTGTATCAGTTGACCGACAAGATTCATCAAAGCGGAAAAGGAGCCCTACCTGAAGAACGATATCGGGCGTTAATGTGGAATCCAACCACCCCCTGTTTTCCTGACGTTTATAATTGGTGTGAACAAAATTATGGTGTGGCTTTTTTAATGGACATGTTGTCTTTTCAACAGCATGGATTCATTGACACCAGCAGTGAAGAATCGATGCTTCGGGGCTTAGCGCAAATTACCATGGAAGGCCCCATGGCGCGTCATACAAGGGGGCCCTGTGAAAATTTTTTCAGTGATCTCTTTTACACCTATGAACATTTTGACCTGGATCTGATTTTTATGGCAGAACACGTGGGCTGTAAAAACACAAAGGCGTTGAACGGGATGTTTCGAGAACAATGCCGAAAACGGAAAATTCCCTTGTTTTTTCTTCAATATGATTTATGTGATCCCCGGATTGCTTCACCCGCAGATATGAAAAAGCAAATCTCAGAATTCATGGAAACCATTATGAAAGCGAAAAGAAGGACCGCTTAATTTGTGTTTTTGTATTTAAACTCCCATCAAAGGCCCGTATCTTAAGCAGGTAGCGTTTTCACTATTTAATTGATAGGTCGATCATGAATACCAAGCTTCCCCTGTTCAGCAGTCTTCTCGGAAATAGTCAAAAATTAGATGGCGGCGCGATGTTTGGCAATGCTCCTCAAGCACTCTGGAAACAATGGATAGTTCCTGATGCGTTAAATCGTATCACCTTGGCAACCCGTGCCCTGTTAGTCGAATCGGGAAAGGATAAACTCCTTTTTGAAACCGGAGTGGGGGCTTATATGGAACCCAAATATCGACAACGGTTTGGCGTTGAAGAGTCTCGACACGTCCTGCTGGATTCGTTAGCTCAACTCAACTTGACTCACGAAGACATCACGGCCGTGTTCATTTCACATCTGCATTTTGATCATGCTGGAGGGTTATTGAGCTGTTGGGAGGAGGGACAGAGCTCCCCCTCGTTACTGTTTCCCAAGGCAACATTCTATGTCAGTAAAAAAGGCTGGAAACGCGCGATGAATCCCCATTCAAGAGACAGGGCGTCTTTTGTGCCGCAATTAAACAAACAGTTGACCGACAGCAAGCGTCTCGTTCTTCTGAAACCTGGAAACACGTTAAAATTCACTGAGTTAACGGTAGATTTTTTTTACAGTAACGGTCACACCCCTGGGATGCTTTGTTCGGATTTGAGAGGGGTTGGCGGGAGAATGGTTTTTGTTGCCGATCTCATCCCTGGAACACCCTGGGTTCATTTGCCGATTACCATGGGATACGACCGATATCCTGAGAAGTTAATTGATGAAAAGCATCAACTCCTCAAGGAACTGGTGAAAGAAGGAGCCTGGGTCTTTTACACGCATGATCCTGAAGTGAGCATTTCCAAAGTACATTATTCTGAAGAAACCCATAAATATGCGGCTTGTCAGACGAGCACACAATTCTCACGGATATCTTTAACTCAAGCGGAGGGAATGGGTACGGGTTGATCAATCGTTACATTTGAAAAATTGGTGCTCTGAATCACCGCACCGGTAAAATCAACACCCTCCAGGTTCGCGTTCTGAAAATTAGTCCTGCTGAGGTTCGCGCCAATCAAGGTCGCGCCTTTAAGGTTGGCCTGACTCAAGTTTGCGCCTTCCAGGTTGATTCCGGTTAATTTGGCTTCACCCAAATTGACGCCAACCAAGACGACATTCTTTAAATTGGCACCCACTAGAATAGCTTTTCGCAGGTCCATGCTTTCTTTCTCAGCTTCCATCAGGGTGATTTCCATCAACCGCGTATCACTCACCTCCGTTTGACGAGAATCCATTGTACGTTTTGCGCCCAGGTTCTTACCTGTTAAGTTTGCACCGGCAAGGTTGGCTTGTTTTCCCTGAAGACCTTTGGATTCGAGCCATTGATGATGTTCCTGAATGATCGTTTCTAATAATTGATCTTCAATGATTGATAGTCCCATAGTTTACTATACCAATACTAAATGGTTTAATGATAAAAACCCCTCACTCCTGAGGATCCTCCAATTCTAACTGATATTGGTGAACTAAGGTTTTTGAAAAAATGCGATCTTCAAAAGAGAGACTTGGATCATAAGGGTCCTGAATCAGAAACATTTTTTTTAATAACGGAGTTGCCTCCTTTAGATTCCCTTGTTCCAGTAACATCTGAGCCAGCCTGATATAATGAACGGTGTGGTTGGGTTGGTATTCAATCGCTTGAGAGAGGAGTTCCACGCCTTTTTCTTTGGATCCTCCCAGCAGCCAAGGCAAGTAATAATAGAAGGTTCCCAGCACATGATAGGCCTCAGCGTACTGAGGATTGATATTCAAAACAATGTCCATTTCTCTTTTGATGGCATAGGCATAGCGTAAAGCTTTCCAGTCTCTTGAAGCGAGACTATACTCAAGATAACAACTTCCCAGCCAAAAATGAGAGATCCCCTGATCAGGCATCCATTGAACCGCGTTTTCTGCCCAAGGAATCGCTCTCAGGAGTCGTTGCTTACGATTTTCCAAATCAGCTTCATAGCGATTTTCACTGCATAAAGTTCTGGCCATTTTCCATGCGGCTTCCCCGGATTTGGGCTGTATGGCCAAGGCGTTGGAATAATATTCCATTGCTTTTTTCGCGTTGCCAGGAACTTCTCTGGAAAAAAAGAATTGATCCCCAAGTTCCAATGAAAGCCGATATTCCTCTCGACTGTGTGACTCTTCCGCAAAGAGATTCGGGGTGCCAAATATGAAAATAATCAGACAGCAGCCAACGGTAAATAAGTCTTTAATCAATAAGTAGGTGGTTGTCATTTTTTTCCATTGAGTCCTTCTCATCAGGAGACGTTCAGCCTTCGGTAAACCCGTCATCCTGCCATTATCGGAAAATCTTGATTCATACTCTATCAAAAACCACGCTTTGACGCAATATGAAAGCATGAACATCGTCACAACTCAATTTATCGCATTCCACTATTTCGCTTTTTAAAATTATACGTTACATTAAGCAGGAATACGGATGAGGAGCGCGAATCGTCATTGGGGGCTTTTGCCTGGTTCCTTGGCCTCGGAGTCCAATCGCTAAAATGAGTTTGCTGGCTGACATGAAGCCAGCAAAGTTTGTCCTTAAAAGGTAAAAATGATCACCATGAATAATAAATTACGAGTCAGTTTTTCATCAAGCCGTTGTCCTAAATGCAAGGCAGAATTAACGTTTACGGAACTTCCGAACTGTACTCATACGATCTCTTCTTCTTGTAACAAATGTGATTGGTATCGCTTACATCGAACAGAAGATGCGGAAGGGGGGCTCCTGGTTATGAAAGAAGACCCCAAGCGGTATCACATCTAGTTCAAACAACCGGCATGTTTCAAACCTCACCTTGACGGGCATGGTCTAATCGGCTCAAGTGATCAAATACACGTACTGAAGATTTGGAGAAAAGTAATGGGACAGGTTCCTGGATACCAAATTATTGAAGCTCTCTATGAAAGTTCCCGCAGTACCATCTATCGTGCCTTTAGAGATAAAGATCGAAATCCTGTGATTCTCAAAGCCATGCATCCAGGACATTTTTTTCCGAAGCAGACGGCTCGTTTAAAACATGAATATGAACTGACCCGTGTCAAACATGGGGATGGAATCATCCAAGCCTACGATTTAATTCATTATCAAAATCAACAAATCCTGATTTTGGAGGATATTGGCGGTAATTCACTCAAACATTTTCTGGCCAACAGGGAGCACCCGCTAGACCTCATTACGTTTCTCAGGCTTAGCCTTAAAATCGCGGACAGTCTGGCAACGCTGCATCATCAACAAATCATACATCGGGATATTAACCCTGAAAATATTGTCTATAATTCTCAAACGGAGCAGATTCAACTGATTGATTTTGGGATTGCGTCTCAACTCTCCAGAGAAACGCCGATCATCAGCAACCTGAATACGTTGGAAGGAACACTCGCTTACATTGCGCCAGAACAAACCGGACGCATGAATCGAGATGTGGACTATCGAACCGATTTTTATTCCTTAGGCATCACTTTCTATGAAATGCTCACAGGAGACCTTCCTTTCAAGTCTCAAGATTTGATGGAATTAGTCCATTTTCACATTGCGAAAAAACCCATTCCGCCTCACGAATTGCGCTCCGATCTTCCGAGGCCTCTTTCTGAGGTGATCATGAAACTGCTCGCGAAGAACGCGGAAGATCGTTATCAAAGCGCGATAGGGTTAAAGGCTGATCTGGAAATATGCTTATCGCATTACAAGGCCTCTCAACTCATTCCCCATTTTCAATTGGGACAAAAAGATACCGTCAATCACTTTCAAATTCCCCAGAAGTTATATGGACGCTCCGCGGAAATACAGTTATTACTTGAAACCTTTGACCGTGTCAGCACAGGAAATACCGAACTGGTAATGGTTGCAGGCTATTCGGGGATTGGGAAATCCTCACTCATTAATGAGCTTTACAAACCGATCATCCAATTCAGCGGTAATTTTATTGCCGGAAAATTTGGTCAATTCCAGCGTAATGAACCTTATGCCGCCTTTATTCAAGCCTTTGATGATTTTATAAAACAACTTTTGACGGGGACTCCAGAAGAGTTAGAGGGGTGGAAAACGAAAATCTTGGCGGCGGTTGAAGAAAATGGTCAAATCTTGATCGACGTTCTCCCCGACTTGGAACTGGTTCTCGGCCCCCAACCTGAGGTGGTTCAAGTGGGGCTTCATGAAAATGAAAACCGATTCAGAAGAACGGTTCTGAGATTCATTAGTGCCATTGCCGGAAAAACACATCCGCTGGTTATTTTTCTGGACGATTTACAGTGGGCCGATACCTCAACACTGGGCTTAATCTATGACCTGATTGAAGATAAACACAATCGGTATCTTTTCGTTATCGGTGCCTACCGACATAATGAAGTGACCGCACCCCATCCGCTCCTCATCACCTTGGCTCAGATCGGAAAAATCAGTTCTGCGCTTCAAACCATAACGTTATCACCCTTGGAAAAAAAAGATCTGAATCAACTGGTTGCGGAAACGCTGCATTGTCCTGTCGCGTCTATTGTTGAATTAAGCGCGCTGATTTTTGAAAAAACCCATGGAAATCCATTTTTCGTCCAGGAACTATTTAAATCGCTTTATCAACAACAAGGGGTGTGGTTTGATTTGGAGCGTCAGGAATGGCGTTGGAATTTGGAGCAAATCCGGGCAAAAGAAACTTCAAGTAATGTTGTCTCGTTAATGGTCAGCAAACTTAAATTACTGCCTGAAGTGACTCAAACAACCTTGAGTATTGGTGCTTGCGTGGGACACTCCTTTGACCTTCGTGTTTTGGGAACCGTGATAGAAAAAGACCTCAGTCCCATCGCAAAAGACCTGTGGGTTGCGGTGGAAGAAGGATTACTAATTCCGGATAATGAGCTTCACGCTATTTTTCGGACAATACGGCCTTCAGAATTAACCCCGAAACATGGCTACCTCGATCCTTCGGACCACTTTGCTCATGACCGTATTCAACAAGCGGCTTATGAGTTAATTGAACCCGCGAAACGAACGCCTATTCATCTTAAAATTGGACGGGCCCTTTTAAAAAGTTATTCCAGCAAAGAACTGGAAGAAAATCTGTTCAATGTGGTGATTCAGCTCAATGAGGGAAAAGCTTTAATTGAGGAAGAGGCTGAAAAACGCCAACTGGCTGAATTGAATTTAAGGGCAGGAAAAAAAGCCAAGGAGGCGGTTGCTTACGAATCCGCAGCTCATCATTTCACCGTTGGAATTCAGCTTTTACCTGAAACGCGATGGGAAACAAACTATGAACTAACGCTTCAACTTTATGAAGAAGCCATAGAAGCCGCCTATTTAAAAACTGATTTCGAAGCCATGGAATCCTTATGTGCGATTCTTTTCAGTCACGCCCAACAACATCTCGACAAAGTCAAAGCGGTGGAGGTTTTGATCCAAAGTTATTTAGCGAAAAACCGTCCTTTAGATGCCATCAAGGAAGGCCTTGACTATTTAAAACCGCTAGGCGTGTATTACCCCCTACAACCTAATCTTTTCCAGGTAATAACAGGGTTTATCAAAACGCGGTATTTGCTCCGTCGCAACCCTATTCATAAATTGAAATTGTTACAGGATCATGCTGACCCTGTAATGACGGCCGTCACACAAATAATGGGAAGTTTTGGGCAATCAGCGCATAAAGCGTCTCCCAATCTTTTACCCATTATGGCGTTTAAATCCATTGAATTTACGATCAAATACGGCTGTTCTTCTGAAACGCCTTTGACCTTTGCAGGATACGGAATGATCTTATGCAGCGCCTTTGGCAAGGTAGAGGAAGGTTACCGTTTTGGAGAGTTAGCCCAGGCCTTTAGTGACAGACCCTCTGCCAAAAAATTAAAAGCCCGGACAGGTTTTGTGATCAGTGGACTGATTCACCATTGGAAACATCCTTTAAGGGAGTCATTGCCTTTGCTTCTGCAAAACTACCAACTCGGTCTGGAATTAGGAGATATTGAGTATGCGACTCTTTCCGCCCACGTCTATTGCGCTTATGCCTTTTTTGCGGGGGAACCCTTACAGGAACTTGCGCTTGAAATGGAAAACTACACCCAGGATATTCGGCATTATAAACAAGTGATCAACACCAATTATAATGAAATCTTCCGTCAGGTGGTACAAAACTTGAGGCATGAGGGAGATCCCTGCCTCGCTTTACAAGGAGACATTTATGATGAGCAGGAACACTACCAGGAACACCTTGAAGCCAATGACAGAACAGCGCTTTTTTTGATTCCTTTTCACAAATTATTCTTGAGTATCCTCTTTGAAAATCAGGAACATGCGATTCAATATGCGGAGGAAGCGCAAACACAAATTGACGCCCTGCAAGGAACCTTTCATATCCCCCTGTTTTATTTTTATGACGCTCTCGCACGTTTGGCAAAATATCCTCATTTACCCAAAGGAGAGCAAAGGCAGCAGCTCAGAAACGTCGCTAAAAATTATAAAAAACTTAAAAACTGGACGTCGTATGTGCCGGGAAATCACCAACATCGCCTGGATTTAATTGAGGCTGAACGGGCTAAGGTGCTGGGAAAACAGGAACAGGCCATGCACTTTTATACTCAGGCGATTCAGGGGGCAAAGAGGCATCACTTTATTCAAGATGAAGCCTTGGCTAATAACTTTGCCGCGCGTTTCTACTTGGAAGTAGGACAAAACACGATCGCTCAGCTTTTTTTCGAAAATGCGTTGATGCTCTATCAAAACTGGGGAGCCCACGCAAAAGTACAGCAACTGGAAGCCGCTTACCCCGAATTACGCTTTACCCGAAAGCTTGAAAGTTTTGATATCTCCGCTCCCGGAGAGTCCCTCTCCGTAACAGCGACATCGGATGAGTCCATTTCTAATTTGCTGGACTTAAACACCGTGATGAAGGCATCCCAAAGTATTTCCAGTGAGATCGTCTTTGATAAACTCCTCAAAAACTTGATGACCATTGTGATTGAAAACGCGGGGGCACAAAAAGGCTACTTACTCCTGAACAAAGAGGGTCAGTGGACTATTGAAGCGGAAGGCAGTATTGACAAAAAAGAAGTCGCGGTCTTACAGTCAATCCCCCTAAACGCTTCTCAGGAAAAAGGCTCCAACCTGCTTCCTGTCTCCATCATCCATTATGTTTCAAGAACACATGAAAACGTTGTTTTGGAGAGTGCGTCTCAACAGGGGCAATTTACCAATGATGACTATATTCTCGCCTATCATCCTAAATCGATCCTTTGTATGCCCATTCTGCATCACAAGCAAATCAATGGCATCCTTTATCTTGAAAACAATCTCTCCCAAGGCGTTTTTAACAAAAATCGGCTGGAACTGTTAAACTTACTCTCTTCCCAAATTGCGATTTCCATTGAAAACGCACGGGTTTATACGGTCACTGAAAGAAAAGTCGCGGAACGCACAAGGGAGCTGGAGCGGGCGTTGCAGAAGACTCAGCTTAAAGAACAGGAAATCACCTACGCCAATCAAGTCGTACAAACCGTTAATTCAACCTTGGATCTGGACACCGTCCTGTCTTCAGTGACCGAAGCCTTACAACCCATTATTTCCTTTGATCAATCAGGACTTTTTCTTTGGGATTCAAAAACGAATGATCTGGTCGCCACCAAGTATTATGGGCACGAAGGGAATGAGGAGGAATTTAAAGTTTTTTACGGGACACGCATTCCCCTCCAAGGCTTTACCAGTTTTCTGTGCGAAACCTTCCTCAGCAATGAGCCCTATTATGTGTCTCCGATAACCCCTGAGGTTCTCAAACACTTTCTTCCTGTTGACGCGAAACTCTTTCAACTCACCCCTGTTCAGGCCTGTTTATTATTGCCTCTTCAAGTCCAGCAAAAAAACATTGGCGTGATTATTTTGGCAAACAGCCGGACCCCTTTTGAAATGGATGACTCAGCGGTTCAAAAAATCCAGTGGTATGTGAATCAAATCGCGACGGCTATCCAAAACGCAAAACTTTACGAAGAGGGTCAGCTTCAACAAAAACAAATCCAGGCCGCTCATCAAAAACTGGAACTTGCCAATGAAGAAATCCAAAAAATCAATACAGGGCTTGAGCAAAAAGTGGATGAAAAGACGCAAGAACTCCAACTGGCGCTGGAGCAACTGCGACAGGCCGATAAGCTCAAAGATGAATTCTTGGCCAATACGTCACATGAATTAAGAACCCCCTTAAATGGAATCATTGGCTTGGGGGAATCACTGCTGGATGGAATTGGAGGCGCCTTGAGCCCAATACAGGCGGAAAACCTCAGAATGATCATCCAAAGCGGAAAAAGGCTTTCTAAATTGGTAAATGATATCCTTGATTTTTCAAAAATACAGCACCACGAATTAAAACTCCAATTCAAACCGGTGGATGTTAAAGGCGTGGTTGAGGTCGTTTTTGAGTTGATCCAACCCCTGGTCATCACAAAAGCTGTAATCTTAGTCAACTACCTTACCGACCAGCTTCCTCTGGCCTGGGCTGATGAGGATCGGTTGGAGCAGATTTTATTTAATTTGATTGGAAACGCGATCAAGTTTACGCATGAGGGAGAAGTCTCAGTACACGCTAAAAAACGGGATGACGCATTTATTGAAGTTCTGGTTTCTGATACAGGGATTGGTATTCCTCCAGACCAACAAGAGCGGATTTTCCGCTCTTTTGAACAGGTTGATGGCTCCAGTTCCCGTAAATATGGAGGAACAGGTCTGGGCTTGACGGTCACAAAACAGTTAGTGGACTTACACGGATGTTCGTTGACTGTGGAAAGTCAAGAGGGACAAGGCTCGACTTTTTCTTTCACGCTCCCTATCTCCAAAAAACAAGAACGCGAAGCGATAAACCGTCGAGAAAGCGGTTATTCAACCTTAACCGTAAGGACTTCCTCTCCGGAGCAAGAATCGACACCAACCTTGGCAACGGTGCCCGAACATCTCAGCGACACCCTGACGGAACATGAGAATCAACCCACGATCCTGGTTGTTGATGATGAGCCTGTCAATATTCAGGTATTAAAAAACCATCTGAGTTTGCAACATTACCATGTCTTGACCGCCTATGATGGCTTTCAAGCTTTAGAAATCCTGGAACAAACACAAGAGCAAGGACAACTTCCCGACTTGATGTTAGTTGATCTCATGATGCCCCGGATGAATGGCTATGAAGTCTGTAAAAAAGTCCGCCAAACCCATAACCAAGTCACCTTGCCGATTGTGATTTTAACCGCGAAAAACCAGGTTCGGGATTTGGTGGAAGGCCTTCAAAGTGGAGCCAATGATTATTTAGCGAAACCTTTCCATAAAGATGAACTCCTGGCTCGTGTACAGACTCATCTGAAATTTAAAAAAGCGGTTGAAGCCTTAACAAAAAGCGAACGTTTAACTCATGAATTACAAACAGCGCATACAGTCCAGGAGTTATTACTTCCTCAAGCTGAGCCTCAACTTGAAGAAATCGATATCGCCAGTTTTTATCAATCCGCCTCAGAAACAGGCGGGGATTGGTACGACTACCATTACTACCAGGAAGATAATCGACTGGATGTCCTGATCGGCGATGTCACAGGACATGGTGTTTCTGCCGCCTTGATTACTGCCATGGCTCACAGCGTGTTTCATTCCATGGAAGAACATCGCCGTCGCATTGTCACTAAAGAAACCTTGCGTTATCAGTTCCTTCATCCCTCTTATATCTTACAGATCTTAAACGCCTTACTGTGTTCAACCACAGAAAAGTCCTTTGCCATGACTTTTCTGTATTCAGCCATCAATTTGGATAAGAAGGTCATGGTCTATTCCGGCGCGGGACATAACCCCTGTTATTTATGGCGCCCCGAAGGCTTTATTCAACCTGTTGAAAATAAAAAAACGACACAGTATATCAAACCCCTGTTTACCCGTTCAAACCCGCTGGGATATGACAAACGGAGTGTCTATAAACTTGAATTTGTTGAATTACAGAAAGATGATGTCATTATTTGGTACACGGATGGGTTGACTGAAAATTATAATGATCAACGAGTGGAATTTGGAAATAATCGCCTCAAGCATGTCATTCAAACATGTCATGGACTTGAAGCCAGGGAAATCAGAAACCGGATTGTTGAAGCCGCCATGCGCCACTACGGAAACCAGCCAGGAGAAGATGACGTCACCTTGATTGTGGGGAAAATTCGCTAACCGATTTTAGAAAATTTACGTAATTCAAAGGAAAGGTCTCTTTCAACTTGAATTTGAAAGAGACTCATTATAGCTTTCTTCAACGAAAAGGAGAAACCATGAAAAAGCTCTTACTTACTCTGATATCCATGATATTTTCTGCGCTGCCCTTGAGTGCGGAAAATTCTTTTGAAAAAGACGTGATTCAAACGTCGGCAGGTAATCTTGAGATTACCTTCATTGGTCATGGAAGCCTCATGCTGATCTTTAATGAAAAGATCATTCATGTGGATCCCTACAGCAAACTGGCAGACTACACCAAGCTTCCTCCAGCGGATCTGATTCTTCTCACTCACCATCATCCAGACCATCTCGATTTAGCGGCCATACAGGCTGTTCGGACAAAGAAGACGCAGGTTCTTCTCACTGAATTATGCGCAAAGCAGGTGACACAGGGACTCGTCATGAAGAATGGAGACGAGCGGACCGTTATGGGAATTCAGGTGAAAGCGATCCCTGCCTACAACCTGGTGCATCAGCGAAGTGTGGGCGAGCCTTATCATCCTAAAGGGGAAGGCAACGGTTATGTCCTCAGCATTGGAGGCAAACAACTCTATATTGCGGGCGATACAGAAAATACACCGGAAATGAAAGCACTCCGTAACATTGACTACGCGTTCGTTCCCATGAACCTGCCTTATACGATGACCCCTCAGATGGTGGCCGATGCGGCAAGAGCCTTCAAACCCAAGGTGCTATACCCCTATCATTACGGAGATACAGACACCTCTGTTCTTGTGGCCTTATTGAAGAATGACAGGGAAATTGAGATCCGTATCAGAAAAATGCCCTGAAATCTCCAGGCACCGTTTTCCCGGTAGTGTCCCAGAATGACTTACTATCGGTGCCATTGTGCCTCTCCACAAAAGAGGTATTGATCGTTTTGCTGACTTTGGAACGGCCAAGCCAAAGTCACAGTATCCTCATAGTTCCGAAGACCAGGGTCTGAACAACATGGACTACCCTGTTCTCTTTCTTTTTTGACCGTTGCATAGACTAAATCCGACGGCATCTTTTTTTCTTCCTTTTCTTCTGCTTTTTTCTTTTGCTCCTTCTGGGACACCACCCGCAAAAACGGACGGGACGTCTGCGCTCCCAGCAGGAATTTATCTGGACAACTATACTCGTAAGATAATTAGATGGGTGTCCTTGTATAGCTGTCCAGGAAAGTTTTTTCCCTGGGAGCGAGGGCATCTTGCCCTCACCGGAGGGCAAGATGCCCTCGCTGTGCGCCTGGCATGGCGTTTAACTTGGTGGTGAAAGTCCACTCATTACCCCGACAGGAGGGAAAATGTAGTCAGAGTCAAGGGTGTCTAAAGAAACTTGGGACAGGTGCCGCAACAGAGGGAACCAACGAGTGTCGCAAGCCAATGAGGAATCTGAAGGAAGAC
>JBBCAX010000221.1:0-1791 GCA_051382335.1 Deltaproteobacteria bacterium TL4 | reverse complement strand
CAACGACGAGAGTTTTCACAAAATACTTTTCACAGGGGACTCATTAATTCATTCATAAAATAAAACCACTGATATTATTGAATAATTAAAACTAAAACTATGAATCAAATGTTCAAAGTCCAGATTTCATTACCATTTAAAATTTATGTGAGGAATTATGTTTAGTACCCAATTAACAACGCATGTAGGTAAAGATGGCATTCTGAATTTGAAAGTTCCTTTAGGTGTTCATGATCAGGATGTGGAAATTGTTGTTGTTGTCAACCTTAAAACAGCTTTTAAGACAGATCATGTAAAATCAGCAGACGACTTGAAAAGTATTATTGGGGCGTGGCAGGGAGAAAAACTCGAAAGGTGTCCTCAAGGTGATTATGAAACAAGAAAGGAATTTAAATGATTTATCTGCCTGATACAAATGTTTGGATTAACTTGCTTAATTCAGACAATACACCTGTCAAAGATAAATTTCTCACTATTTCATGTGAAAAGATTTGTCTTTGTTCAATTGTAAAATCAGAGCTTTATTACGGAGCATACAAAAGTAGCAGAAGAGATGAGAATCTTTCATTAATACAAAAACTATCAGAAAAGTTTCAAAGTTTTTCTTTTGATGACGAGGCTTCTGACTATTGTGGACGTATTCGTGCGGAACTTTCGAAAAAAGGCTCTCCGATTGGCCCTAATGATTTATTGATTGCCGCAATCGCTTTGAAAAATAATCTGACTTTAGTCACACATAATACTCGTGAATTCAGCAGGGTTGAGGATTTACAGTTGGAAGATTGGGAAATATCAGCATGAGTTTTATGAGAATGTAATTCAGAAAACACAAAATCAGCTTAACACAAAGCGTAGGCTGATAAATGCATCGATCGGACACTCAACAGCCATTTTTAGCACACTTAAGACTGCTCAACAGGTAAAGTGATCAAACGTAGGTCGTCCAAAACATGCCTTTTTGACGTGATTTTTTTGCCCACTTTTGGCACTCTGAAAAATTGGAGGTAACCCACAGAAAATAAGGGTTCGTGAGCCATTCTTGCAGGTCCATTTTTTAAGCAAGCTATTTGGGACGATTTAGACGACCTAGATTTGAGGTATGGTCTGTTTCAGCGGATTCCTTTTTGGGATTCTGTGTGTGTTGTGGATTTTCACGGACTAGGCTTGCTACAGCGGTTGTGAAATCCACACCTTCTTTCTTCCTGATGAAGTCGATGAGATCGCCTCCCTGATGACACCCCAGACAATTCCAAACTCCCTTTTGCGGGTTGACTGAAAACGAGGGGGTTTGCTCCTGATGAAAAGGACACAAGCCTTTCCATTCCTTACCCTGTTGTTTTAAGATCACGCCCCGTTTCTGGATTTCCGCGACGATGTCCAAACTTCGCTTAAGCGACTCCATGTCCTGTTTTCCCATGTAGGTTTCTCCTTCCTGGGTGCTCTTGTCTCAAGGTCTCAAAAATCACATCCCGCAGAAAATTCAAGGTTTCCCTCAACTGCAAAGGATTCACACTGGCACGCCAGTCCGGTACAACAGATCCTTCTGCCGCATCTCATCCCCTTCAATGATGAAGGTCACCTGACGTTCCTCATTCATCTGAGGTTGTTTCAAGCAGCCTCCCGAACACAAAAGATACGCTCCTTTAAATAAATCACTCGTTTCAAGCTCTGTTCTCATGGTTTCCTTAAAAAAAATTACATAAAGCTTTCTTAATATTATTATATTCTGGACTTTGAACATTTAATTCATGGTTTTAGTTCTAATTATTCAATAATATCAGTGGTTTTATT
>JBBCAX010000220.1:0-26931 GCA_051382335.1 Deltaproteobacteria bacterium TL4 | reverse complement strand
TTGAACGATAAGTCCACCTCAACTTCGGTTTCATAGCCAAACCGTTCAAACATCGGTTGAAGGATCAAGCCCATCAAACGATGCCAATCTATTTTCTTGCTCATTTGAAACTCCTTAGGTTCTGGCGCGTTACGTTCGCAAGCTCACTAACAGACCCTACCCTGTGCCCCGGTAAGTGGATAGTCCTTTTTTTATCCAGTTTTATCCGTGTAAATCCGTGAGCAATTTTTTATACCCCATCAATGATGAGGACTTTGCCAGGATTCATTATAATCCAGTAGGGTTACCTTGGTGTTTGGAGAAAGTTCGGCGATCGAATTTTGGAACGCGGTCACACAGTTCTCTTTTAGCAGAAACTGATTGATTTTTGTTCTGGGATATTCCAAAAACTTCTGTGTAAAAGGGATCAAGGGCTTCGAAAGCAAGCCCTTGATTTCGAAGTGATAATGAATAGGAATCGCAATTTTTGCTTCTGCCGCTTTGACAAGACGCGCGGCTTCACGGACTCCCATATGAAAATGAATGAATCCAAGACTGCCTCCGGAAATAGGCATTAAGCATACCTCAGGTTTAAAAGAGTTTAAGGCCTTTTCCAGTTGACCCGTGTATTCCGCATCCCCGCCAAAATAAAGCTTTTCCTTACGACTCTCAATAATATAGGTCGCAATTCCCCCAGGATGTTTACTGGATAAGGCATGGACTCTGAGATCCTCCAAGTCATAAGTGTCACCGTGCCTTACCGCAATGATTTCTTTGAAGCCTGCTTTTTTGGCCGCTTGTTTGTAACTTTTGTAAATGATGATAGGGGTATCTTTTGAGATTTTACTTAAGGTCCCCGGATCGAAATGATCCTGATGACCATGTGAAACCAAAACAAGATCCAGAGGAGGTAATTCCTCCATTTTTTGAAATGAGCCAGAGTGTTCCAACTGCCCCCAGTAAAGTGGATCAGTCAGCCAAGGATCCGTCAGTATGGTCTTCCCTTCCATCTCAATCAGTAACGTGGCATGACCCAGCATTGTAATCTTCATAAAGCTCCTAATATTAATTAAATTATGATTCTTTTTTCCGGGATGGTTTTCCCTGGTAGGTTGTCCGTGAACTCGTAGGGTGGGTTAGACTGAGCCAAAGCGAAGTCGTAACCCACCAATTTAAATACGAAACGCTTCATTTTGCTCCAAAATACATGGTTTTTGGTGGGTTACGCCTTGCGGCTAACCCACCCTACGAATTCACCTGCTATTCCCGGACAGCCTCCTAACGAGATAATAACCAGGAATAACGAGCGGCTAATACCATCAAGGCGGGAGTGACTAACAAATCGACAATCAACGCAAATAAGACGGTAAACCCTGCCATAAAACCAAAATCAAAGATGTAGCCCATCTCCGACAGCATTAAAATAAAAAAGCCAACAGCCATAATCACCGTTGTAAAAAACATAGCTCTTCCTGAAGTTTGCAGGGTTAAACGAATCGCTTGCGCCGCATCCTGAGTTTCGTAAAAATAACGTTGATAATTATGCATGAAATGAATGGTATTATCCACAACCAACCCCATGACGATACTTCCAATCATAATGGAGGAAAGGTCAATGGACATTCCCAATAAACTGATCATTCCCAATCCGACAATGATGGGTAAAAAATTAGGAAGAATACTCAGGAATCCCAAACGAATTCTGCCAATCAGGAGCAGCATCAGAAGCGTAATCACGATCCCCGCGGCTAAATAACTCCGAACCATCGAATAAATCACATTATTGAAATTCTGCTCTAATAATACTGCGGCTCCTGTTATGGTTATTTTAACATCCTCACCAAAAACTTTATGAAATTCTTTGTCAAAAACATCCAGGATGAGCGAGTATTCTTTTGCTTCCAAGCGTGGCAATCTTAACGTGACTCTGGCTTTACTGAACAAAGTGTCCACTTTCTTTTCGAGTTCAGAACTTCCACTATTTTGAAAAAGAAATAACTCTTGAGTAATTAACTGACGGTCTTGAGGAACAACGTAGAACTCAGGACGATTATCATTTAAGCCTTGATGGATTTCCTTCAAAATATTGACAATGGAACTGGCTTTGCCAATAAACAACCCCTTCTCATGAAACGCTTCCGCAAATTGGTTGATGGCTTCCAAACCATTCATAATTTTAGGTTCATAGAGCCCATTCTCTTTTTGCGTATCCACCAAGATTTCAATCGAGACCGCGCCTTTCATGTGTTTATCAATCGCTTTGGTTCCTACTCGTATTTCTGAATGTTCCGGAAACCATTCCAAAGTATTGTGCCTAAATTCCAGTTGAGTCATGCTGAGCGCCCCCAAAATGCCCGCGACCATGGCACCGATGATCGCTTTCCAAGGGTGAGTAATCGCCAGTTCTCCAAGGGACTTTAACACCTGTTCCACGACTTTTGGCACAAAATGGGATTGTTTGGATTTAAGGGGAACCACAATCATAATAAAGGGCAGCAGCGTGAAGGTAAAGAACAGAGAAATCATCACGCCTATTGCGCCAAAGAGGCCAAGTTCCACAATGGGTGGGATCGAAGCGTTCATAAAGGATAAAAGACCTCCCGCAGTGGTTAAAGAAGTCATTACCATGGCTATCCCGTTACGACTTAGGGAATAAGCGATAGATTCCCGTTTGTCTCCTGTTAGTTCTAAATGGTGATAGAATCCCGTCAGAAAATGAACAGAATCTCCAATTCCAATCGCTAAAAGGATTGAAGGTAAGGCTTGTGACAAAGGAGTGACAGGAACACCAAAGAGGGCCATCAGGCCAAGCGTCGCCCCTAAAGAAAGAATCACAATCAGCAAAGGCAGTAAAAATCCGGAGACTCGTCTAAAAATCAATAATTGGCATAAAGCGATGGACCCAATCGTCACCAAGATGAAAAGGGGGGTATCATGAGCAACCGAGCGTAGGAACCAATAGGTCAAAGCCGGACTCCCCGCAATAAATACTTGGAAATCAGGTCCTTGATAAGTTGCTACAATCTTTCGGATCGCTTCAATAAATTCAGCGTTTTCCTGATTCGATAATTGTTTGAGCTCTTCCTTTTTCAAAAAATCAAAAATCTTGGATGCAGGCGGTTTGGAACTAGGTTTGCTGAGGGGTTCGCCAAAATCGTCACTTTCCTCACTGTCTTCGTCCTCAACATCCTCACCCTCTTCGTCTTCAGAATTCTGATGGGCAAGACTCTCCGTGTTTTCAAAATTGTCTTCACCCTCAAGCTCCGGTTCATTCTTCGCCTCTTCCTTCGCCGGAGAGTAGGCATACGGACGCAAAACAATCGCAACCATGGAAGCATCCTCAGAAATCAAGGCATTCCGATATCCCGGATGCTTCAACACCTGTTGCTTAAAGGCTTCTAATTCCTGTTCTGTTTCGGGCCAATCGTCCATGAGCTTTGTGACTTTAAGCCCGCCATCCTCTCCTTGAATTGAGGTTACATTGACCAGACTGGTCACTTCTTCAACATAAGGCACCTTCGCGGCAAGCTCATTATGTAATGATTTTAATCGTTTTAAAAATGATTGACTGAAGATTTCTGGAGATTGAATGCCCACCATCAGGATTTCATCACGCCCGAATTGCCTGCGAAAATCCTCAAACTGCTGAATTACCGAAGATTTCTTTGGAAAAAAGGAGTCATAAGAGAACAGCATAGTGATTGAGGGGAGTTGCGAGATTAAGACTCCTGTCAACAGAAGAAGGACCACCATACCCCGCCAGGCCTTGTCATAAATCCAATGGGAATACCGCACTAACAGGGCTTCGATTTTATATTTTAATTTTTGCATGTTTTTAACTCTTCTTTTGCCTCTCTTGATGTTCGTTCTCAGTGACAAAGACTTCTCTGCCAGTGAGCATCAAGGTCATTACCCCCTACTGGTTTAAACCATAATCCCGTATTAAACGCAACACGGGTCTCATAAAATTTGAAGCAGCGTCTTTTTCTACAGCAAGCTTTATCCTGGTTTTCCATCAGCACGGGAAATGCTTATACAGGCAGAGTGCCTCTTGACTTTGCAATTTTCGTGTGTTAGTGGCCAACTATATTTCTCATGGCGCAAATCCACAATAATTTTTCAACCTGACAGACCTAAGAGTGATAGATGAACAACAACGCCTTGGTAAATTTTTGTTACCACATTCCTACCACCTTGATACAGCTTAGCCTGGCCTTGTTTTTGATATTTTCTAGCAGCCCGGTTTATTCAGAAACCCCCAATACTTATGTAGGTTCCGATGTTTGTAAGGATTGCCACGAAACGGAATATCAGAATTTCTTCAAGTTTTCAAAAATGAGTCGATCCTTCCAGAATGTAAAAAAATTAAGAAAGGGATTGACTCCGGAAGAGTTTGAAAAGTGTCTTGGTTGCCACACAACAGGCTATGGCAAACCGGGTGGCTTTTACTCAGAGGAAAAAACACCAGTTTTGCAAAACAATGGCTGTGAATCATGTCATGGCCCCGGTGATATTCACGTGAAAACTGAGGAACAATCTGATATCCAATGGGAATTAACAGAAGAAGATTGTAACATCTGCCATATTGAACAGAAAGTACAGTCCTTTCACCTTAAGCCGATGATCCATGGCGGCGTTCACTAACGGCTGATAACAATTAGTCCAATGGGAAAACATGTTTTTCATAAAGACGAGTTTACAATACAAGCTTATTACCAGTATCTCTTTATTAATTTTTCTGATTGTTACTGTGATCATTTTATTAAATATTAGGGGGCAACAAGTAGCCTTTAAGAATGAGATAAAAAGAAGTGGAGGATTGTTGTCCAACACAATTTTAAATTCTGTCTATTTGCCCATGAGATATGGGAAAAGTGAGATGGTACAAGAAACCATTGTAAATCTTAAAAGCCAGATGAAGGATGCGGAATTTCATATAACAGACTTTGATCAAAAAATCATCTGGACTTCAGAGGAAAAATTTAAAAACCGATCTTTATCTGACGTTGGCTACAACAGTCTGTTACATGACTTTGTAAGTCAATCGTTAAAGACGGGACAATATAATAAAGAGGGGTTAGAGTTAAATATCAAAGATCATCATTATTATTCAACCGTTATTCCAATTATAAACAAGGAACAGTGTCATCATTGTCATGGTTCAAGCCGAAGTGTGTTGGGGGGATTTGTTTTGAAAATCTCAACGGACGCAGTTCAAGCAGAGTTATCCAACTTGTTTTGGTTAAGTATTATCTTTTGTGTGATAGGCCTTTTTGTGGGTATTCTCGTCACCTACTTGATCATGCGCAGTATTGTAAATCCATTGAAAAAAAGTGTGGATTTAGCTGAGGAAGTCTCAAGCGGTAATCTGACAACGAGCGTTAACATTCAACGTTCAGATGAAATTGGTAAACTTGCAGACGCCTTGAATCAGATGGTGACTAGCCAAAGAAAGATGATTATTCAGGTAGAAAATGTGGCAAAAAAGGTTGTTTCTGGTAGTGAAACCATAAAAACCAATTCGCTTGAATTAGCAAGTGGAGCCTTAGAACAGGCCTCATCAACTGAAGAATTGTCTGCATCGATGCAAGAAATGGCCTCACTTGTCAATCAAAACAACGCAAATTCCATAGAGGCTGAAAAAATCACTAAAAACACGGCAGAGACGACTCAAATCTCCGCTAAAGCAGTAACTGAAGCTACAAACTCGATGAGAGAAATTGTGGAACGAATTGTAGTAATGGAAGATATTGCTAGGCAGACCAATATTCTAGCGTTAAACGCTGCAATTGAAGCAGCCCGAGCAGGAGACCTCGGAAAAGGATTTGCTGTGGTTGCGGTGGAAGTTCGAAAATTAGCGGAAAAAAGTCAGAATGCCGCAGTGGCAATCACGGCACTATCCAAAAAAAGTATTTGTGTAGCGGATAACGCCACAAAAATGATCAGTCAATTGGTTCCAGAAATTCAAAAGACTCTGGAACTCACGCTTGAAATAAGTAACGCGACTAATGAACAGAATATCGGAATGAAGCAAATTAACCAAGCCATAATCACAGTTGCTACCGTCTCCCAACGCAATTCTCAAGTTTCGGAACAATTTTCATCTGCGGCTTCTCAACTTTCATCGTTGGCTTCCAGTTTGTTGAATACCATAGGATTTTTTAAAACTAACACGTCCGACGAATAGTTGACTGCTATAAATTTTTATGGAGATTACTTTTTGATAAAATCATGATAATAATCTTTCACAATATTTCGCATCATGTTCAGGGGACTTAAACTCTTATGTTCATGCCCATGCAGGGCACACACAAACGCGTTGATCGGACTCCCAACAGCAATTTTTTTACATACAAAATTGCTCAACACGCGAATTGATCAAACAGGTGCAGGTCATGCTTGACATGTGCTAGATTCATATCAAAAACAGGAGTATTGCGATGATACAAACGGAGGAGTTAAAACTGGATAAAACCTTATTTTCTGTATCTTCTGAATTTGAAGATTCTGAGGAAAAAATCTATTGGTCTAAAAAGCCGCCTAAAGAACGATTAATGCACATGGAACGTTTACGCAGGATGAATTATGGATTTCGTACTACCCAACGACTTCAAAGAGTTTTTGAGATTGCTTAACGAACAAGCAGTGGCGTATTTATTGATTGGAGGATATGCCGTTGGGTATCATGGATATCCTCGAGCAACAAACGATATGGATATTTGGGTCGCAATTCATGAGGACAATGCAAAAAGGTTAGTCTCAGTCTTACATCAGTTTGGTTTTAAAGAAGCCGATTTGACGCCTGAGCTATTCTTGCAGAAAGATAAAATTATTCGAATGGGTTTGCCGCCAATTCGAATTGAAGTGTTGACATCAATTTCCGGGGTTGAGTTTGAAACCTGTTATGCTGACAGAGTTTGTGACACTATTGATGGTGTCGAGATATCATTGATCAGTTTGCCACACTTAAGAATAAATAAATTGTCAAGTGGACGACATAAAGATTTAGATGATTTGGAAAAATTACCAACTTGAATAGCTTCCCCAATCCGGATAGAAGAAGTCTATTTTCCCTACCACAGCACCACTATCCGCTCCTCTCTTTGATTACCCGATGATGACAAAAATTAAAGTAATTCAATTCTATTCCGATAATAGAAGTACCCAATTATAAAACAAAAATCAGTTTCAGAAAGCCCCCTGCATCGATGTTATTGGCGGAATAGGTAATATTATTCACATGCCCTATTTCAAGGTTCAAGAATTCTATGAACGCAAAGCGAAAACCTACAGTCCGTTCACGTAAGTCATAATGCAGATTTTCCCGGCCATCTTTGGGGAAAAGACTCGAATAAAACAAGTCTTGTACCATGAAATAGGTGGAATCGCTTATTTGAAAGACCAAGCCAACAAACTTGAATACCAGGGTTTGAGGCGATTTAGGGAAAATAGGAACCTTCAACAAGGTTTGAGCGTAAGCCAAATGAAACGCCCAAGCGTTCCCAAGATAGCTGGTGTCCAGTGAAACGAGGAGATCTTCAAAATCATTTGAGGATTGTTTGTAGGTTTCAACCTGATTCAGATTGTGAAGGTAGGAATCTCCATAAGAGGACGCAAGCTTAAAGGCAAGGCCAAAACTTTCGGAGTCTAAGAGATTGAGTTTAATAGCCAGCGTTTTTGACTCATGCTGATATCCGGGATCAGGTTTAGAAAAATTATAAATCAATTCCTGTTGTTTGTTATCCCACAGGTAAATTCCAAATTGATTTTGTGCATAATCTTTTCTACCAGCGTTACTGATTTCTATGGAATCATGAAAACTTTCAATAATTTGATCCAGCTCCCCACCTCTGAAAAAAATGTCCCGGTAGATGAACTGAACATCCATTGACTCCAAGAGTCCATATTGAAAATTGAAAGTACGCCTTAAATACTCACCGTCTTGTAGAATGGAATAGCCCTGACTTTTACAGTTCCATTCAAATTCAGGTAATTCTTCATAAAGGCCTTGGCAGGGTTTAAATTGAACGGGAGAGTCATTGATTGGTCCATCCTGCCCCACATTGATGCTCTTTCCAAAAAAATTAATGTGATAATAGGAAAATTCAGCCCTGCTGTTAAATTGTCCCACAGTAAAAGCACTGTCGGGACTATAAAGTGGCGCTGAGAAATAGAGGGGATGTTGGGGACCCACCGCAAAGGGACGGTAAGCCTCTTTGGGGGACATCCCTGAGACAATAGCGGTTGAAAACACCAATAGGCTCAGATTAAGATAAATAATTTTTATACGCATTCAGGCTCCTATGACTAGCATCATAAAGAAATGCAATCAACATTCCTGGCTCTATCCAGTAGTTTTGCCTCTCACCTTTATAGGACTCTGGGGATGCGCAGACTCCCCCGAAGCAAAACTGGAGTTAGCGGTCAGGCCTTCAACACAAATCTTGGTGAAGCAGAGAGTGGAGTTTGACGCGACAGGTTCCTCTTATGATCGTATCAGTTGGAAACTGGATGGGGCGTTCTATGGTCCATGCCAAACCAGAAAAAAGTGTGCTCTGATTTTTGATGAACCAGGACTTCATGAAGTCCTGGTCTCAGTGGCCTTGGAAAGCACGCCTGATTGGAGCGGGTTCTCAAGTCAAACCGAAAGTTATGACGAACAACTGGTAAAACTAACGGTTCTTCAGGAATAAAACGAACAGTACTTTTAACCCCCTATTCTTTCATTAACGCCTTAAGTCAATGTTTTCATACTTGGAGACGCAGCGATATCAGTGCTTCGATAGTCGAAGGCGTTCTGTGTTCAGATACCTACCAATATCTTTTATCATAGTATTCGGAACCTCATATTCTTTCGATAATTGATCCCATGAGGATAATGCGTCTGATACTTCTTCTATAATCTCCGTGACCTTTGAGGGGTTTAAAGGAATCAGGTTGGCTATTTTTTGGATGGCTTTCAGCGGAATTTCTTTTCCATAGCCTGAAACCGACATTGAGTGTTGACCATTGATTCCAAAGTTAAAGGTAACATCGTATGCTGGTGAGAGTGTCCAAATTCCGTCGGGTTTCATTAAAAAGCTAAAATTCTTGGTATGATCATCTCTGTTGCCAGTAAGAATATTGAAGATCATTCGTCTAAAAACCTGGCATGAATCAGCATGGGATTTTGTAAGATGACTGGTCACTCTTAACAAGATCTCATAATCACAATCAGGAAGCCTGAAGTCCGCATCCACTAACCCTGCCAGCGAATGGAGATGGAATCTCTGGTGGTTGGTGCCTCTATCAAAGCGTTTCACAGCAAAGTAGCCAGAGGTATTTTTAGAAGGATATAAACGTGTTTCAGGAAAGGTGATCCCAGCTTGACGTGCTAATTTGGAATATACATACTCCACAGCTCCTTCTCCTTTTGCCTCTACGGAGATGCCGGTAGGAAATTTCACAATCCAATACTCGTAACCTTCGGGTAAATCCCCAACGCCTCCAATGGCAATGTCGTCTTTTAGTCCAATGAGTGCTTTAGGTCTTGCTCCACCTGGTGAAACTCCAATAATTGCCAATTGACTGAGGACTTCAACGGCTGTTCCTTGGTAGAGGCCTAACGATTCTTCAGCCAGTCCGCCAAGTGAAACAATTCCTTGACCAGCACTTTCATCATCTTTGCAAAAATCCGGCTGATAGGATAAAGCACCCATCGCGCGATTTCCCATGTAAGCCAGACGGTCCAGCGGTGTCACCGTATCCAGACTTCTTCCCAGTGCTCGAAAGCGTCGATCCATAAGTAGCATTCCCCAACCATCTGGAAGTGAATCCGAAAAGACGCCCTGTAAGCCATTAAAAGGTGTTCGCTCCGCGGACTGTAAATCGGTGCTAAGCTTTAATTTGAAGGGGGAGATATTGAGTCCCGTTTTTAGAAAATTCTGGTCAAATGAAAAAAAGGCAATTCCCTCTTTGTAGACAAGATGTCCCAATAATGTGGATTCTCCAGAGGAAGTTCCATGAAAGTAGACTTGGACAGAATTCATGATCGTCCTCTTTGACGATTAGGTTTGGTCTTCACTTCTAAAACATCTTCAAGCGTTACCTTCTGTTTTTGGGGAAATAATAATTCAGAGGCTCGCAGGTCACCATAAACATGGCAGAGCATTAAGAATTGACGGAGTGAAATTTGTCCTGTTCTCTCAAAAGATTTTAAAGTCGCTTCAGGTACGCCTGTTAACTTTGAGGCTTTTGCTCGGCTGTGGGTTTGTTCCAGCCTTGCTTTTTTAAACATTTCAGCAAGTTTTGTTTGTATTTCTCCTGGTGTTAATAATTCCTTAATAGATATCATAATATCCCGTATTGATTATAATTTTACTTAATGGACAAGATAATATCTATTAATTAAATTCACAAGCCCCCACATTGATGCTCTTGAAAAAAAAATTAATGTTCCTACATGAGGTGTTTATACAGCATGGGCTTCTTCAAAAGGCTGACTGAAATTAAAAACATCCATCTGCACCGTTTTAATGGGATGTACTTCTCCATGTAACATTTTTCTAATCATTTCGGTGGTATCCGCACTAAATACTTTTTCACCACAAGCACGACATACCAAGGCTGGGATATGTTCAACCAATACATGTTTTTCATTAATCTGAAAAACTTCTTGAGTAAAATTGTCTTTGGATTCTTGGGAACCACAAACATGACATTGGAATTTCATCGCTTCCTCTCCTTGTGATTAATCCATTCATTCTCATCAGGCTCATAAAGGGTAATAATCCTGATGACTTCCAAATTTCCGAGAGAAACCTGAATATGCAATGGTCTCCCTTTAAAGGTAAACCCCAGTAATAAACAACTTGGGGAGTATTTATCGTCTGGATACGCTTCAATAATTTCAACTCGTTTACCTGCTTCCTGAATGTCCTCAAAACTGATATTCCGTTCAACAGAACGCTTGAATGCATGATGGCTGAAATCAAAATGTCCTTCCAATAAACGGTTTCTCAATAGGTTTAATTGTTCCATAATCCTCGTTTATTATCAACCTAATTACACAACTAACCCGCTTCTAGGCTCAATCTCTTATGCTGTCTAATGAAAGATCTTACCCCCAAAATTTCAAGCAGAATGACGATAGGTTCCTGGGGCGGTTCCTGTCCATTTTCGGAACGCACGTCTAAAGTTGGAAGGATCACTGTAATGGAGCAAGTTGGCAATTTCTTCAACCGTCCAATGGGTGTTGGCTAAATACTGAAGGGCTAATTGTTTCCGGACATCATCCAGAATTTTTTGATAAGAAGAACCCTCATTTTTTAATTGTCGTCGTAACGTTCGAGCAGAAAGGTGTAATGTTTCCGAGACTTTATCCAAGCCCGCAAACTGTTCAGGGTTGTTGAGCAAGAGTCTTCTCGTTTTTTCAGACAAGGTTTCATGCTCATTGATCGACTTCAGAAGCGCTTCACATTGTTGCTCCGCAAGCTTCGCTAAGGCAGGATTTGCCAAGGAAATCTTATTTTGAAGAAGAACCGCGGGAAAAGAGATCTCGTTGAAGCTTTGGTTGAACTTGAGGGGAGCGTTAAAAATGGGTTGGTACATCGAACTATAATCGGGTTCATCATAGACAACACCAATATTAAGAGAAGGACGATAACTGCCAAACAGGAATGTGGCAATGGCATAGATGCTACTGAAGATATTTTCAACCAAAAACCGATATAAAACCCCTTCTTCAAAGGGTAACTCCATCCTCAAGACCGCTTGTTCCTGCTTGGTATAAAAACTGAAATCCAGAACTTGATTGCGTATTTTGATGTATTTTACACTTTGCCTCATCACCTGTTCCATATTGGAACTGCTCATCCACAAATGACTGAGTGGTCCATGCGTGGAGATATAGAGCTGTTGTCCAAAAGTCAAACCCAGCCCAGGATTCCCTGATAACAGCAGTGCCCGCTCAATCAGATTTTTATATTGGATAAAGGGAATAAACACTTCAGGCTGGTTTAACAACTCTCGTTTTATGCCTGTCCCTTCCAACAAAACAGAACACTCAACCCCTTGAGCTTCTAACATGCTAACCAAAACAGAGGGATATTCTACGGTAACCACATAATGATGCCATGCGGGAGTGCTTTGCTCTTTTATTGAATCCAAAGTTTTATGCGCCATATTTTGAATCAATGAGGTTAATCGAACATTGGCCTAAAATGACTGGTATCTTGTCTGAATATAACCTTATAAATCGATTCCTTACAAGCTATATCTTAAAAATTAGAGCTATTTTATTTAACGCAGAGACGCAGAGGACGCAGAGGGTCGCAGAGGGTCGCAGAGATTTTTTTATTAAAAAATTCACATCCAAGGAGCTTATGAATTACGAAACCATCATCTATGAACAAGAAAACCGTATCGGACGCTTAACCTTGAATCGTCCCAACTCCATCAACGCGTTAACGCTGCCGATGATTGAAGAACTGGAGCGGGTATTCAACTATCTATCCAATGACTCCGATGCCATGGTTCTGATTCTTACAGGGGCAGGAAACCGCGGTTTTTGTTCCGGCATGGATATGCAGGAAGCCGCACTTCCCTTGTTTAAGGAATCGCCTGAAGTGATTTATAAATACCAATGCAGAGCCTCTCAATTGTATTATAAAATGCGGACCATCCCACAACCTATTATTGCCGCGGTACATGGTGCCGCGTCAGGAGCAGGGTTTAGTTTTGCAATGGCCTCCGATGTGCGGATCATCACTCCAGAGGCAAGGTTTAATGCGGCGTATATCAACATTGGACTTGGAGGCGCGGATTTGGCAAGCAGTTACTTCTTGCCTAAACTCATTGGTTCAGGACGAGCGAATGAGTTCCTGCTTACCGGTGAATTCATGACCGCGCAAGAGGCCATGCACCTTGGTTTCGCAAGCAGAATGGTTCCCAAGGAACAATTACTGGACACGGCGCAGGAAATCGCCAAGATCATGGCCGATAAAAATCCATTTGGACTGAGCTTGACGAAAGAAGCCATCAACCAGAATCTTGGTGTCAGTTCCTTGGAACAGGCCTTGCACCTGGAAAACCGAAATCAGGCGTTTTTAATTGCCTCGCTAAAGTTAAGCCAAAAAGAATAACCCCCTCACGAAGAGCAATGATTCATGGCCACAAAATATCTTAGCAAAAGAAACATCCAATTTCTTCTTTATGAAGTATTCGACGTTGTGTCTTTGACCCAACATGCCTATTACCAGCAACATAGCCAGGAAGTTTTCGACATGATCCTCGATAGTTCTTTGCAACTGGCGAACACTCATTTATTCCCCATTTTAAAAGAGATGGATCTCAACCCTCCAGAGTTGGTTAATCAGGAAGTTCACGTCCATCCCGCTGTAAAAACCATCATGCGGGAATGCGGTAAAGGCGGCTGGATTTCGTCCAGTTTCTCAGAAGAAGAAGGAGGGGCGCAACTGCCTTTGACGATATCCAATCTATGCCGATTTATTTTTGCCGCGGCCAATTACTCTGGAAGCGTTTTTGCTGACTTAACCGCGGGAGCCGCGCATTTAATTCTTGCTTGCGGAACTGAAGAACAAAAACAACGCTATGTTCCCAAAATGATCAGCGGCGAATGGCAGGGCACCATGGCCTTGACTGAACCGGATGCGGGAAGCTCTCTCGCGGATCTCACCACAGTGGCAAAAGCCACCAACGCGGGACATTATCTGATCCGTGGACAAAAAATATTTACCTCCGCGGGAGACCATAATGGCACCGATAATGTCATCCACTTAATGCTGGCGCGCATTGAAGGAGCGCCTTCTGGAACACGGGGGATTTCTTTATTCGTAGTGCCTAAAAAAAGGCTAGGACCTCATAACAAGCTTGAAAGCAATGATATTTATCCTTCCCAGGTTTTCCATAAACTGGGATACAAAGGAGCCCCTCTGCTTCAGCTCAGTATTGGAGACAATAACGACTGCCACGGTTATTTGTTGGGGGAACCTCAGCATGGACTGAAATACATGTTTCAAATGATGAATGAGGCTCGACTGGAAGTTGGAATGGGCGCAACGGGAATTGCCACTGCCGCTTATTATGCTTCGCTGGAATATACCAGGGAACGAACCCAAGGCAGACCCGTCACCCAAAAAGATCCCAACGTTCCTCAAATCCCCATTATTGAACATACAGATGTGAAGAGAATGCTTTTGTTTCAACGCTCTATTATCGAAGGATCCCTTTCCTTGTTGACGCAATGCTGCCTTTATTATGATCTCGAAAAATCATTAGCAGGAGAAGAACGGGAAAAATATAACCATTTGCTGCAAATCTTGACGCCTGTGGCCAAGACCTTTCCTTCAGAAATGGGAATTCTATCGGTAAGTCAAGGCTTACAATGCCTTGGTGGTTATGGGTTCTGTGACGATTTTCCCCTGGAACAGTATTATCGTGATATCCGGATTCACCCCATACACGAAGGCACCACTGGAATACAGGGGATGGATCTCTTAGGACGTAAAGTTACCATGAATAACGGAAAAGCGGTCATGTTTTTGGGTCAGGAGATTCAAAAAACCATCGACTCCTCGCAAACGATTTCAGAACTAAAACCTTATGCGGAGCAATTGACGCAAGCGGTTGAAAAACTGAGTGAAGTCACCATGCATTTAATTTCCAAAGGACAAAATCCTGAAGTTTTTCTGGCGGATTCAACGCTGTATTTAGAATTTTTTGGAATGGTTATCATTTCATGGCAGTGGCTTTTGCAAGCAGTTTCCGCACAAGAAGCATTAACCCGGACTGAGTCAGAGTCTGAGCAAAATTTCTATCAGGGAAAACTGTTCACCTTTCGCTACTACTTCAGCTATGAGTTACCTAAAATCGCAGGGCTGGCAACACGGCTAATGGATAATGACCCCATAACAGTGAATATGAAAACAGAGTACTTTGCTGATTAACGCATTACTTGTCAGGGACGGTTTTTAAGAATAGCTCACGGATTGACACGGATAAAAGGAGTTCAAATAATGGTACCGAATTTTTCTCAATCTCCCATCGCAAGTGAACCGTTTGACGTCAAAACGCTCACACTCAGCCATTTTCCCCGTTTGCAAAGAATGCGTGCGGAACATATTAATGCGCAGAAAACGGTTTGTATTGAGCGGGCACGATTGGTAACCGAGTTTTTTCGTAAAGAAGGAGTGAGTGAAGCCGGCATGGTACTGAAGCAGGCAAAAGCCTTAAAGTATATTCTGGCAAACTTACCTGTTCCTGTTTTTGAGGAGGAACTCCTTGTAGGCTCCACAACCCAACACCGTTTCGGTTGTCTGATTTTTCCTGAGTTTTTTGGCGCGGCCATTTTTTCAGAACTTCCCAACCTTTCAAAACGGAAATTTGACCCTGTACACATTAAAGAATCAGACATTGATCTCTTGGCAGAAGACATTTTTCCCTTTTGGCAGAATGATACGATTTTTGAGTATGCCCGCAAAAAAGGAAATGATCCTGAAAGCCTGCGAATTCTTGAACGGATGATTTTCTATATTCTCTCAAAACCGAACGGAATTTCACATATCATTCCTGACTACAGTTCCGCCGTCAACATGGGCTTGGAACATTTAATCGAGCAAGCACGATTTAAAGAAAAATCAACCGTTGAGCCTGAAAAAATCGAATTCTACCATGCGACTCAAATGGCGTTGAGGGCGGTGATTGATTTTGCGGAGCGCTATGCGGTTGCCTGTGAGAAGAAGGCAGTCCACGCATCCCCTGAACGGGAAAAAGAACTGCGACACCTGGCTTCTGTATTAAGGAATGTTCCCGCGAAACCAGCAAGAACTCTTGAAGAGGCGTTACAAACGATTTGGCTGCTGCATGTGGCCTTACATCAGGAAAATGTGAATACCGCTTTGAGTTTTGGGAGACTGGACCAAATTCTCAACCCCTTTTATCAAAACGATCTTGCAACCTCAAAAATCACTCCCCAGAAAGCCGGCGAGCTGATTGGTTGTTTTTACTTAAAAATGTCAGACCACACTCCTTTAGTACCGGAAGCTGGCAAGGATATTGTTGGCGGAACCGGCACCTCACAGGCTCTAACGTTAGGAGGTCTGACCCCCGATGGTAAGGATGGCGTGAATGAAATAACGTTTCTCATGCTCAAAATGCTCGCGCTTCTTTCAACCAGAGAGCCTAATGTCACCGCAAGAGTTCACTCTGAATCGACCCCGGAATACCACAGGGCACTGGTCGAAGCGATCTATCAATCCGGTGCCATGCCTGCTCTTTTTAATGACGATGTTACCATCAAAAGCCTGACTGAAAATGGCGTTGCCCTTGAAGATGCCAGAGATTATGGCGTGATTGGGTGCGTTGAAATCAACAGTGCCGGCAGAACCATGGGAGCGACAGGTGCGATCATCCTCAATTTAGCGGCAGTGCTCGAACTCACCCTGTATGGGGGCGTGCATCCTTTGTCTCGTCTTAAAATTGGTCCTAAAACACCAAGCCTGGAAGCGATCAAAAATTTTGACGATTTTATGCAGGCTTTTGATACACAGCTCAAGTATTTGATTGAATTAGCCGTTGATGGCAATCGACGCTTTGCAGAAGCTCATGGAAAACTCCATCCAACCCCTTTACTTTCGTCACTCATTCAAGGCACCCTGGAATCTGGATGCGACATCACCCAAGGCGGAGCAAAATACAATTCAACGGGAATTGCGATTATTGGATTTGCTGATGTGATTGACTCCTTCTGCGCCTTACAGGAGTTGGTTTTTGAGCAGCATCGAATCTCTAAAAAAACGTTGATAAGTGCCTTAATCTCCAATTTTGAGCAGGATCAAAAAACCTATACCCTCTTGAAAAAGCAAGCCTCCAAATATGGAACCGATCATGAGCTGGCGGACCGGCGGGCGATTGAAGTGGTACAAAACATACATCAACTTTTTAACCAACAGGAACACCCCAGAGGAGGTAACTATACCGTCGGTTATTGGAGCGCGACCATGCATTCAGGAATGGGCATGTTGACAGGCGCTCTACCTAATGGGAAACGCAGGGGTGAAGCCCTATCGTCCGGAGCGACTCCCGTTTCAGGGGTTGCCTCAAAAGGCCCAACCGCCTCTCTTTCTTCAACCGCCAAACTTCCTTATCAATTTATGGATAACGGGATTGCCAATAATCATAAAATATCTCGAAGCCTCCTTAAAACTCCTGGGAAATTAGCGGTTTTGAGTCAGCTCATTAAGGGGTACTTCAAACAAGGTGGAATGCAGGTACAGTTTACGATCCATGATCGGGAAACGTTGATCCACGCACAACTCAATCCTGATGCCTACCGTGACCTTTTAGTTCGGGTGTCAGGATATACCGCCTATTTTTGCGACTTGAACCGTAAAATGCAGGATGAAATTATCACAAGAACTGAGGATCACTTCTAGAAGAATCTCCAATTTTTCGTAAAGGTACCGGTGAAACCATTAATGCGACTATTTCAAAACCCCTCCAAACTTCAAAATCAATCGCTGTTGTATCTTTTGGCCTTAAGCCTGTGGGCTTTGTTCCAAATCGTTCGTCTGAAAGAGCCCCGGTTTCAAAAAGCCTTAAAGAATTTTAACGCGACCTATCAACTGCGCTCCGGAGAAGCGACGCTGAAACTGGTCTTTGTTAATGAAAAAATCAGAATCGTTCCAGGACGAACGGAAACTCCGGATTTTGAACTGATTTTTCTTGATATTCCAGGAACCATCCAACATTTGAAAGACTATCCTGGAGATGTCATTGGTCTTTTGTTTGAAAATAAAATCGATAAAAAGGGCAATACCTACTTTCTTTCCAAACTCGGATATCTCCTTGGATTATGTGAACGGTATGTTCGAGAACAATTGGAACATTATCCAGCCCTTAGCTCTTTTCTTGCTATAGACGATGACTGACTCCGCGTTGATTTGTGATATTCAAAGATTTTCGATCCACGATGGTCCAGGCATCCGTTCTACGATTTTTTTCAAGGGATGTCCCTTGAACTGTCTATGGTGTCACAATCCGGAAGCCCTCGATTTTAAAAATGAACTGACCTTCAAAGCAAAAGCATGCATTCTATGCCTCGACTGTCTTGAGGCCTGTCCTCAATCCGCAATCTCCGCGGATTCGCATCACATTTCAATTGACCGGACCCAATGTGATGCCTGTCTGGAATGTACCCGCGTCTGCCCTTCAAAAGCCTTATCTCCCGCGGCAAAGACATACCTTACGCAGGAACTACTCCACGAAATTCTCCGTGATCGGGATTATTATCAAGAGGAGGGAGGGATCACACTTTCTGGGGGAGAACCTTTTGCGCAGTTGAAATTCTTAAAAAAATTCTTGCCCCAAGTAAAAAGCACGGGCATCCATGTCGCGGTTGAAACCTCTGGATTCTGGTCCTACACCAAAGTTTCTCCCCTTTTTGAATGGGTGGATCTCTTCTTAATAGACGTCAAAGTTGTCAATACGGAGAGACACATCGAATTGACTGGAAAATCTAACCGTCGGATTCTTGAAAACCTTAAAAGACTGCATGCGGAAAAAAATAAAAATCAGGATCTTTGGGTCCGTATGCCTGTGATTCCTGGGATTAATGACAGGCAGGAAAATCTGGAAGAAGTCTGTGATTTATTGCAAACAATGAGCATCCACCAAATCACACTTCTCCCCTACCACGATTTAGGCACAGAAAAAGTAGAGATCCTGGGAAAACAGCGTCCTTCTTTGAATTCTTTGGCTTCGATGAGCAACGCTGAGCTGGAGAAAATTTCACAATTTTTCACGTCAAGAAAGATCGAAGTTTTACAAGCATGAACTCAAGGTATTCAAGTTTTCACGAGGACTCAAAGCCTAGACTTGCGACAAATCCGATGCAAAGCGAGAGCGAGGGAAGAAAGGGCGAGGGAAGAAAGGGCGAGGGAAGATAGAGCGAGATCTCCCCTTATCAAGCTTAAGGTTGGTTTTTAAAAAATCGAATCACTTCCGTTAGAATATGCTCCAAAGGTGTTGACGGCGCATAATTGATATACTTTAAAAGTTTTGTTAAATCTGGAGTACGTCGTTTCATATCCTCAAATCCACGAGCATAGATTTGGTCATAGGGCACATAAACAATTTCAGAATGACTCTTCGTCATTTCTTTGATTTTTTCTGCCAAACCCGACATCGAAATTTCATCTCCACTGCCTACATTAAAAACTTGTCCCTCCGCTGCTTCCGTATCCATCAAAAGTTGCAAGGCCTTGACCGCGTCTCCCACATAAGTAAAACTCCGGGTTTGTTTGCCATCGCCATAAACCAAAATGGGTTCATCCAATAGCGCCCGTTGAACAAAATTGGGAATAACCATTCCATATTGCCCGGTTTGTCGAGGTCCAACCGTGTTAAAGAAACGAACGATAACCACAGGCAGTCGCTTTTCATCATAGTAAGCCAAGGCTAAAAACTCATCCAGCGCTTTGGTACAGGCATAAGCCCAGCGTCTACGGTTTGTCGGCCCTAAAATGATATCATGTTCCTCATTTAAGGACTGTACCTCTGACTCGTACTCCATCATTTTCCCATAGACTTCTGAGGTTGACGCAATCAGGACTTTCTTATTGTAATATCCCGCAAGCTTTAAGACATTTTCTGTCCCTTGAACATTGGTGATAATCGTCTCAACGGGTTTTTCCATGATCAGCTTCACGCCCACTGCCGCAGCAAGATGAATGATTTGGTCACATTGAGCGACTAATTGTTCTAAGGTGTGATAATCCAGAACATCCGCAATCGTACTTTGGAATCGCTGATGTCCGATTAAATGCTGAATGTTGGCGAGGTTTCCCGTAGAAAGATTATCAACGATATGCACATAGTGATTGTTTTTGATCAATGAATCCGCAAGATGACTTCCGATAAACCCCGCTCCACCAGTAATTAAATATTTCATGCTTTACCTCAAAACTAAGTAAAGGTTAGTGTAATGGATCGTTCTGCTCCAGAAATTCAAGCACTGTGGGAAAAAATGACCCAGGAGATCCTTTGTTTTATCTTTAGCTTAAAGTTGTGCAATAATGCGACCACCCCTTGGGATGGATAAAGCAGAGCTTCTTTTCATTTTACGCTTGTCATCGGTTTCTCACTCTCGCGTCCCTCTTATTTTGTGAATTTGAGATCCTCTAAACTCACTTCTCAATTCATTGAATATTTCAACGTTTTTCCAGCGTGAGGGGAAACTTACGAAGAAAACTTAATCCAGGGCAATAGAAGAAAGGAGATCAATTTGGTCCAAGACCCTACCAGTTCCCAAGGCAACCGCACTCAAAGGGTCATCAGCATAGGAAACAGGAAGTCCTGTTCGCTCTCTCAGGAGGATATCGAGCCCCGCCAACAAGGAACCTCCACCTGCGAGAATGATTCCTTTATCCACAATATCGGAGGCTAATTCAGGGGGTGTTCGTTCCAAAGCATTACGCACCGTATGAACAATCATTTCGCACACATCCGAAAGTGCTTCTCGAACTTCGGCATCACTAATGACCAGTGTTTTGGGTATTCCCGTCACAAGATCCCGCCCTTTCACTTCGATGGTACGTCTAATTTCCAAGGGGTACGCTGAGCCAATCTTCATTTTAATTTCTTCCGCAGTCCGCTCGCCAATGAGTAGATTGTACTTATGCTTGATGTGTTGCACAATGGTTTCATCCATTTTATCCCCTCCAACACGAGCCGAATCGCTATACACAATCCCCGACAGAGAGATGACCGCAACTTCTGTTGTGCCTCCGCCAATATCCACAATCATATTGCCACTGGCTTCCGTAATAGGCAGACCCGCCCCAATCGCCGCAGCCATGGGTTCTTCAATCAAGAATACTTCTTTTGCCCCTGCCGATTTGGCGGACTCACGTACGGCACGCTTTTCTACCTGAGTAATCCCTGATGGTACGGCAATGATTATTCGTGGTTTAAGACGTATGATCTTTTTACGGAGTTGGACTTGGCGGATAAAATGGCGAAGCATTTCTTCTGCAATTTCGAAATCAGAAATCACCCCGTCTTTCATGGGACGTATCGCGATAATGCTGCCTGGAGTTCGTCCTAACATCACTTTTGCCTCATGCCCAACGGCCAACACTTTAAAATGACCTTTGGAATCTCGTTTAACGGCAACGACAGAAGGTTCTCGAATAATAATTCCATGTCCCCTCATGAACACTAAGGTATTAGCCGTGCCCAAATCGATTGCCAAATCTTCAGAAAAATAATTAATCAATGCTCTAAACATAGATTTTTTCCTCGCCTACTGGGAGTTTTCAGTTTTCAGACATCAGTACTTGGCCGTAAATCCTTTTCACTCATCACGGAACAACGTAACAGTTGGATCAACGGCTTACTTATTGTCAATCCCGTTATGAACTTGTCAGGGGTGAGTTGTGCGATTTCAAGGAGGGTTGACCAAAAACTGATAGCTGGAAACTGAAAACTCTTGAGTTATTAAAGTGCCTAAGCTTACTCGTTAACCGATAACTGCCCTTGATATCCAGGTATCTTTAACAAAAAGAGTGCAAATCTCGTTTATCTGCCGGGTGGACTTGCTATTTTTTCACGCTGAATGATTCTTCCCCGCTTTAGATCATAAGGGGACAACTCTACCGTGACCCTGTCTCCAGGCAATACACGAATTTTGTACATCTTCATTTTACCAGATAAGTGCCCAATGACGGTATGACCGTTTTCCAATTCCACTCGGAAAATCCCATTGGAAGAATCAATAACGGTACCTTGAAACTCGATTTTATCTTCACTCAAAATTAGATTCTCCTGTTTTTTATCGATGGTTAGAAAATAAAACGCTTGATAGAAGCGGCCTTACCGCTATTTCCTGAACAGGATACGTTCATCTGTGAAATACAAAAAAAAAACGAAATGACCCAAATCCTGAAGATGATGACTGTAAAGTCGCGCTTTGTAACATATTTTTATCGCATAGAAAAGGTACAAATTATTTTATATGTAACAACTCACCTTATGCTGTTTCGTCAATCTATTCAAGACGAGTTTTAAAATTAAATTAGTTTTTTAGCGGAAATTGATTTTCTGATAAAAAAAGTGTCGTATTTTAGAGAAGATAAGGGCGAGAAGAGGAAAACAATGCTCATACAAAAGAGAAAATCCAGAAAAAACTTGGGAATCATGGGTTGGATGAGTAAATAAGGGGCAATACTTTGTAAATTGCCAAAAGCGGGAGTCACCTCGGCAATCACAAAGAAAGCAGCGCCCAACATTAGCGCAAATAAAGTTGGCTTTCCTTTGAGGACACGAATCATGGGCAGCATGATGCCAATACAAATAACACCACGTAACCAAAGTAGGGAGCAAAGTTGAAGGAGAGAGTAATCCGTTGCGTCAAAATAAGTATTCAAGCGTGCCATCGGACGGAGTCCCACATAACCCGGATTAAACGCAACAGAAAAAACTAAAAACAAAAGCACATAAAGGCCACCACCCAACACCCATTTAAGGCTTCCAGCGGGGGAAAAACAAGGTTTGATGGCTTGCCAACACTTGCTAAACCCCAACCTGTTGAAAGAAGGCGGCATAAGCAAGCCCACGAGTAAAGCCACACTCAAGGACGCGGTCAGCTCAGGAATCATGTAAAACCAGAATTCCTGGTCTAACGAAATTCCCATGGTGATTCGCTCCAAGGATTGTCCCAAAGGGCCTATGATTGACAACCACCCCAGACACATACAAAAACCAAGCGCAGGACTCCAATATATGCCCTGTACAATCGGTCTCATCGCCAACCCCAACACGAATCCTCCTAAAAGAATCATGTTAAAGTTTTGCTCTAAAGCAAAGATTGAATCCAAGCAGCGTAAGGTTAATATTTTTGAAATCGCATACCCGGAACCTAACGCCGCTGGAGCCAGGAGCTGATTCAACTTGATGGAAACAAAGGGGGTCTTAGAAAGATTCATTTTAAATTATCCATGATTAATCGATCTGAGTATTGTTTCTGCAACTCAATATGCGGTCATAAACTTCGTTGTGCTTTTACTGGAGCGTTTGATTTTCATCTTCTAGTGCTTGAATTGCCGTTCTTTTTCTGAAAATAATTTCAAGTTTAGACAGGTTTGAATGGTAAGTTGATGAATTTGGCAATAGGCCGCTATGTTGGAAACAAAAAAGATAAGTTCCGTTTCTGTATACTTATATTTCCGTAACAAATTCACACTGATTTCATTGATAACTTGCGTGCTGGTGACCGATTGTTGTTCTGTCAGCTTTTTTGCTACTATCGTTTTATCATCACCGTCAGCCATAGCGGCATAAATCCAGATATTTGAATCTATAAAAATTTTATCGATCATAGATTTCATCCCGAGTGAGTGGTTTCAGATTGGATAGTTTCCTGGGAAATAGATCCTCTACAGATACCTTTGTTTCTTCTGATTCTGATGATTTATGATGATCACGGGCATACCGTTGTTTAAGAAACAGAAAAAAATCATATAATTCTTCTTGCGCTTTGTCTGGCAATAACGACAAATCAAATTGTTCTATGGTGTGCATCGTTGTTCCTCTAAAATTAAGTTATACTTTCATCGAGTTAATGTTTCACTTTTGAAACTTGATGTAAGGTGCTGCTTATTCGAAGCGAGCAAACCACAAAAATGAAATGAATTCAACAGCTCACTACAGTGCTAAAACTTGCTTTGGCCAAAACCAAAGAAGTGCTATCGCATTTTTGGCAAAAGCAAGCTAACGTCACCTGTTTGCCATGAATCTGCTCTAATGTCACTTTTTCTTTTCCGAGCATAGTATCTAAAATCTTCACCTTTCAGGCGCATTAGTCTTCAGACACTTTTGCTAAAGAGCACGGCTGAGTTGAGTATTTTTTTTGTTCAAGTCAGCCGTGCTCTTCATTTTGCATAGCTCTTCACAAACTGCTTACTCATGTTTGTGAAGGATACTTATGAACGAATATCGTCGTGGAAGTCATACTGTCTATGACATTCAACGCCATCTAGTTTGGGTAACAAAATATCGATTGTTCGACCAACTGCCCGTTTATCCATAGTTCGGACTCACTAAGATCAAGATCATCGTTCCAACTCACACCATAGCCCCCTTGGTCTGTCTTTACCCTTTGGAATAGTGTTCTATTAGAAAGTTGCTGGAAACCCTTACTATCCAGAAGAGGAGAACAATCATAAAGTTTTTTAATCTCATTTTGGAACGTAACCAAAAGACATAAGTCCTCGAGGGGAGTTACGGCTTTTACTTTTGGATAAGTTTGTGTCATTTTCACTCCTATTCCAATCCTGGAAGATTTCTGAATTCTTGAGACTTCCACATTTCCGTAAGTTCTCTTTGATATACACTTGCCCATTCCTTAATCATCTTTTGTGACCGGTGAGGTAAGTCGCCTTCAATCATTTTAAACCGTCGCCTCACCTGTATTCAATAACCTCGGTATCCGTGCCATACACTACTCCTTTCAATCAAAACCATATCAAACTTATTCCAAACTTCTTTGATCTCCAAGGAAGGCGCCTTTATGATCTCCTTCCACAGAGTTTCATAGATGAAACCCTCTCAAGAGATTCCTGATCCTAAATTAAACGGAGTTAAAACCCAAGTATTATCAACCTGTCCTCATTTGTCCCCATTTTTCCAGAGCCTGTTGAGGTTTTGAGAAAAGTTCTGGTCGCGGAACCTTGATAAACGTTTGGGATGTCAGAGTCAGCCGGAGAAACCAAAGTGTAACGAAAATGATAATCTCCTCCCTGCTGTGTATTGACCGAATAATAACTCACCCCTGCCCCAACAGCCCAGTGCTCTCCAAACTGAAAAGAGTAGGTAAATCCCAAGAACCGAACCTGAGTCATATTTTGTTGATTGATTTCAGCTTCAATTTGAGTCCGTCCCAGTTCATCATCAGGGATAAGGCCCTTTCCCGCGAACTCCTCCGACTTATCAATCAAAGACCCGCTATACGTCCCGTAACTGTCTAAAGTGGCGCTAAAAACGGGTTTCACCTGAGGGTCACTGGCTAAAGCCTCATGGTCATAACTCTCTCCTTCATATTTTTGCTCCCGCGTTCCGACACTTTTGACACTGAGTTCCACCGATTTCACCCCTTCCTCTACAAACATAGCAGGATTGTAGAGAATCGCGGAACTTTCTCCCGATAAAGCGGAATAAGCTCCCCCAAGTCCCAGAGCTTCCCCACCATAGGGTTGAGGACGTCCATTGTAAAGCGCGTCAGCGTGAGCTTGGAATGTAGATAAACTCCAGAGCAAACCAATAAATATCCATAAATGTTTTTTCACAAGAAATCTCCTTAAAATGCTTTATGAGGTTCTCAAGTTATCAAATTTTTGATGGCAGCTTAAGCAACTGAAATCGTCCAGTCATATAGCCGAGTTGAGGGGCGTGGAGGAGGAATGAACTCCGCAAAAGCCACACACCTCAAAATGAATCAACACCTACTGAAAAAGCGCAGTCCACCACGTCCCCTCGAACGCCTTGTTGGACAGTTTTTGCGTATTTTTAAGCTAATAACCCTCTATGTTTTGGTAGTCTCAAACTGGATTGTATCCATGATTAACCGATCTGAGTATTGTTTCTGCAACTCAATATATTGAGCCACTAATCGTTCTGGATTATTACCAAAACTTGCTGAAATACGTTTTCGTGTCATGCGAATACTATCAATTACAGGATCATCATTTTTCATCATTTTCTCCCATCAGTTCAAGTGGAGTTACCAAACTTGGAATATGTAAGTTTAATTATATCAAAAAGCCATGAGATTGTCGAAACTTGTTCTAAATAATCGCTTCATGCTCAGGATATATAAGGAAATAACAAAATCAATCAACCTGTCCCCCTAATTTTTTTCTATCCGCCCAACCCCATGGAAGCTCCTGGAGTACCAAAACTCCTGGAGTACCAAAGCTTGCTTTGGCTTTTCTGTTCCGCCCAAGTCCATAAAAGCTCCTGGAGTACCAAAACTCCTGGAGTACCAAAACTCCTGGAGTACCAAAGCTTGCTTTGGCTTTTCTGTTCCGCCCAAGTCCATAAAAGCTCCTGGAGTACCAAAGCTCCTGGAGTACCAAAGCTTGCTTTGGCTTTTCTGTTCCGCCCAAGTCCATAAAAGCTCCTGGAGTACCAAAACCCCTGGAGTACCAAAGCTTGCTTTGGCTTTTGGAGTACCAAAACCCCTGGAATACCAAAGCTTGCTTTGGCCTTTCCGTTCCGTCCAACCCCTTCAAGCCAAAGCCCCTGGAGTACCAAAGCTTGCTTTGGCCTTTCCGTTCCGTCCAACCCCTTCAAGCCAAAGCCCCTGGAGTACCAAAGCTCCTGGAGTGCCGAAGCTTGCTTTGGCTTTTTTCTATCCGCCAAAGCCCCTCGAAGCCCCTGGAGTACCAAAACTCCTGGAGTGCCGAAGCTCCTGGAGTACCAAAGCTTGCTTTGGCCAAAGACAAAACAAACCTCTCATCTTCCGGGCCAAAGCAAGCTTCGGTACTCCAAAAAGCCAAAGCAAGCTTCGGTACTCCAAAAAGCCAAAGCAAGCTTTGGTACTCCAAAAAGCCAAAGCAAGCTTTGGTACTCCAAGCGTTTCCGCACTCCTAAGGGTAAAAGCCAAAGCAAGCTTTGGCACTCCTTTAAATAATCAAAAAGTAAAATAACCCAATAACCCACTCACTGCCCATGACGGACACAACGGACATAGCGGACACCGCCCCGACTGAGGCCGCTGCCCACGGTACCTTTGTCGAAGACCACGATCCCCGCGCTGTCGCTGTTGTACGCGCCGACCGTGGACAAATAGTAGCTCGACGACTTAGTATTAGGGAAATACAAGAGACGAATGCTTGGATTAGAACGAGAATAATCGACAATGGACTGCAATTCCTTAATATTGGGCAGTTTCCAATC
>JBBCAX010000219.1:0-2955 GCA_051382335.1 Deltaproteobacteria bacterium TL4 | reverse complement strand
ACCTTTAACCAGCTTTTCCTGGACTTTAAACTCTCCACTTTTGGGATCTTTGATCGTGGTCGCTATTTTCAATTGCTTTTCGGATTGCAAAATTTTCAATGGATAGGTCGCTTTTTCCGCGCCTTCTTCCTCAGCGATCGTGATGATTTTATGCACCATTTGGTTTTCTCCCAAGTAATACAACGCTTGTTCCGTTACCGCGGACCAGGATTCCTGGTCTTCTGGAGGCATAAACGCCAGGATGGATTCCATCAAGGTCGTTTTTCCGGCGGCGGACGCGCTTTGAATCATCACCGCCAACGGAGATTCCAATTTGCGGGAAGTAGCGACCAGATAGCCTACCAGTTTGTTGGTTTCCTCTCCCACCATACCCACGGTTTCAAAGTCCTTCAGGATTTGTTCGATCAGGTCGGGTTGTTGCAGGAATTTCAAGGCTTCCTCTGCTTCCTCTGGTGTCATTTCCGGAACTTCAGGTTTCAAGTTGCCTTCCGCTTCAGTCAACAGTTTTTCAACCAGGGTTTCCGTCGCGAGCAGGAGTTTTCCGATGTCGGCTTTGAGGATGTCTTTTTTGACCCGGAGTTCTTCGGATGCGGATACAATCAGCCGTTCCCGTTGAAAACGGGAGGCCAGGTCGATTTTATCGGTAAAGATGGCTTCTCCCTGCGTGATACGTAAATGCGTTTTTAAGGTCATGATGGAAGAACATTGATCCACTCCAAGCAGGCGGTAGTCTCGATCCTCATAGCTGATCGTCGCCTGATTGTTTTCCCATTTTAGAGCGGAGTGTTTGTCTGCTGGTTGGGAGGCTGGTTGGGGCGTTGGTTGGGGTGCTGGTTTCGTGCTGGGTTGAATTGAGGATTCGTAAGCCTGACGTCGGGTGAGTAACTCGGAGAGAGCTTGTTTGGGATTGGCAGCTTGGCATATCAAGCTGTTGACATCCTCACCGCTGGGAAGGAGCACTCGTGCCACAGCGATTCCGGCGGCAAGCAGTTTGCCCGCTACTTTGTGAGCTCCGTCGTTACCCGCTTGATCGTTGTCAAAAGCGAGCCAAACGGTGTCCACGCCTTTGGCTTGGAGGGTTTGCAGCATTTCCTCAGTAAAGCCGCCACAGCCGAAAGTCGCAGAAACGTGCCGGAAATCATGCACCCAAAAGGACAAAGCATCAATGATGCTTTCACACAGGATCAGTGGCATTCCTCCACGAAAAACTTGATGGTTAAAAACGCCACGATGCGGTCCTTTGAGGTAAAGATGTTTCGGACTGGTGGAATGACCACCTACACGGCGGGCGTAGATTTCTCCTAAATGTCCCTCTGTGGTGAAGATTGGAAAGGTCAGGCAATTCCTCAAATGCTCCACCCCATCCTCCCGCAAGATCCCCCAGGACATCAAATGCTGACGAATGACCGGAATTTTACCCTGATAGGTTCGGGGCAGGGTTTTCGGCAAGGTGTGATCGGAGAATCCAATCCGAAAGGTTTGAAGTAACTCAGGATGGGTTAAGCCTCTGCTTTGCAGGTAGCGCAAAGCGGGAGGATTGTTTTTCAAGGCTCGTTCGTAAAATTGAATCACTCCCAGCGCGTCTTTTTCGCTTGCGGGATCAAGGGGATTTGAGGTATTGTCTTCCTCAGCAGGTTCATTCATTGAACTCTGTGTGTGTTGTGGATTTTCACGGACTAGGCTTCCTACAGCGGTTGTGAAATCCACACCTTCTTTCTTCATGATGAAGTCGATAATATCTCCCCCTTGATTGCATCCCAAACAATTCCAAACCCCTTTGCTTGGATTGACTGAGAACGATGGGGTTGAATCCTCATGTCCTGGTAACGGACATCGTCCTGTCCATTCTTTTCCTTGTTGTTTTAAGATCACGCCCCGCTTCTGGATTTCCGCGATCATATCCAAACTTTTCTTAAGCTGCTCCATGTCCTGCTTTCCCATGTGTGTTTCTCCTTCCTTGGTTCTCTTGTCTCAATATCTCAAAAATCACATCCCGCAGAAAATTCAAAGTTTCCCGCAATTGCAAAGGATTCACACTGGCACGACCAGTCCGGTACAACAGATCCTTCTGCTGGATCTCATCCCCTTCAATGATGAAAGTCACCTGACGTTCCTCATTCATCTGAGGCTGTTTTAAGCAGCCTCCCGAACACAAAAGATAGGCTCCTTTGAAAATATCACTCGTTTCAATCTCTGTTCTCATGAGTCTCCTTAGTGTGCAATGATTAAAAATCATGGTACCTTAGGCTGTTTTTATACGAACCTTATGAAACCATGTCAAGCAAAAAATATATTGAATCTATATAGTTTTTGCCCACAATATAAGCCAGGAGGTAACTATGAAAGAAAAAAGACCTATCGTATCAAAAGACTTACCACAAAGGTTAAAACAACTTCGAGAGAGTAAAGGCTGGTCTCAGGGACAGTTGGCAAAGAAAATTGGCGGTGAACCCCAAAGAGTTTCTAAATATGAACGAGCTATTGTGTTTCCTACTGTGGATATGATGATAAAACTTGCTGACGCATTTGGTGTCAGTTTGGATTATTTAATCCGAGGAGAGTTTGAAATAGAACTGAAGAATCTTTCCAATCGTGAATTGGTTAAACGGTTTGACCAAGTAGCACAACTTCCTGAAAAAGAACAAGAGACTTTACTCCATGTTATGGATTCGTTTATCAAAAATCATCGAATCGAAACCGCTATACAGCGCTCTTAATTTACTTTTGACTCAGCTTAGTTTTTTTCTAAAAGCTCCAATGTGAAACTTTTCAACGCCTTCAAAAAAAACCACTTTTTTTGCTTTCCATTTTCCATTCCAATTTGTTAAAGCTTCTATAGGAAGCTTTAACTTAAAATACTTGGTGGGAGACAAGTGTTTTTAGCGCACTCATCACCTACCTTATTTACCTTTCTATCTCTGAATTTTTGTTCGTTCAATCTGGAGCATTCCATGT
>JBBCAX010000218.1:0-14063 GCA_051382335.1 Deltaproteobacteria bacterium TL4 | reverse complement strand
GAACCTCAGCATTGGTTAGACGAACTTAGAAGAGCTTTGGGGGAACCCATCCTCCAATTGCCAGACCCGAAAATGAACTAAAACGGGCCTGTTTTAATAGAATTAGGAAGCTAAAAAAAGACATCCACAGTCTGCCCAAGTGAAGTGGGCCTACTCAAACTGTTAGGTAAAAATCTTGATCTCAGAAACATGCCCAAAATCTCTTGATTTCAGTTTCTCTGGGAGGCTATCGAAGCCCTCCCCCAAATCCGGTATAATCAGAATTATGAAGATACAAAATTCCAGGGAATTTCCAGCATTTTTACCGCAACCCAATGCCCACAGATGACTATGAAAACTATGCCGATTTTGGATATGGTTTTAAGCTTTATAAATAATTTTATATTTAGTAGGAAATACAGCAAAAATAAAATGCTCCCAACAATTCCAATATTATTTAATGTCAATGGTAACCCCTGTTTATCTCTGACTTCGCCATAATAAAAAGTTGAACCATACCATAATTCAAACCAAATAAAGAAAACTCCAAGTAATAAAAAAAACATTAAGCCTTTGGATAATAATTCATTTTTTAATCTTGTAACCTTTAAAAAAATAAGAAGCAAAATCATACAATCAATAAATATAGCGATGAGTTGTATATTAGAGATTAAGCTATTCTGATAATAGTTTACATAGGGATCATCTATTTCATTCAGTGACCAAAGACCCTTTGATGAAAACACAGCATCAATCTGAGCAATCAAAACGAGAACTAAAAAAAGGATCAAAGGAAAGTATTGAAAAAATAGTTTGTTATCTAGTATCTGTTTTAATTTCTTCATGATTTCAATATTGAACAATTAACCGAAAATTTCTGTGATACAGTCTTAAAAGGATATGGAAATCCTCATTTTTATCAGCCAAGTCAATACAACCGTTTGACCCTGGCGTTGTCCCTCCGTGGATATAAAAATCCCCCCGACCGTACATTTCATTATCTTTTGATGGATAAAGTGGAGTATTAACAAATCCCCATGATGGACTTTTAACAATCCATTTAAGTTTATCCCAAAGGCTTTTACTATTTTCAAAATCAAGAGTTTTATCAAACCTCACTTCGTATTCACCCTCAGGAAGAGGGCCATAATCCGATTTATACTGATCCTGCGCTGTAGAACCCTGATTTCCAGCAGTAGCTTTCCATTTACGCTTTATTCTTCCATTTTGAGCTTTCAAATAAAGATATTTTAAATCAAAAAGTAAACAATCATTTTCGTTACACGAAATAGCGATACTATCAAGATTATCACTTTTGAATTGATTCGCTTTAGACCTAATATATTGCGTACCGATCTCTGTACACACCGTTTGTACGTTATCCACTTTACCCTTTTTCACTAGAGTTATTATTTCCTCAAGTGTGTATTCTTCGTACTCATCCGTGATAAAAAACACATTTTTACCAGATTCTAATTGTTTTATCGCTATTATGTTCATTTTTTCCCTCCATTGTGATGCTAACGCTTAGCATGACTAGCACCCGTTTGAGATCGTCGCCTGTTGATCAGTTTTCGTGTGCCAAAAATGGCTGTAGTCTATGCGTTTGTGTACGCCCAATATGGGCGTGATCTGATGGTGTGAAAGTCCCCTATAGGAAAGCCACTGGCTTTCAATGCTATGGAACCGATCATGCGGCACTGGCGGGAAACCAGCCAGCAAACAGCGAACAAACCGTGTTCCTAAGGTAACGGCGCCGGTAAAATACTGACGATTCTCGGACTCAACGCAAACCATCATGCTCTACATCCGAGCGCCCCAACGCTCTCCGAAGTGAACTGTTTTGCCGTCGCAGTATCGGTCTCGTGGACTGGCGAAAAAATCGCGGAATTTTTGAGTCGTGTGATCGCTGTTTATGGTCGCCCCCTCGCCTATCTCAAAGATGGTGGATGCGATTTATCTAAAGCTGTGAGACTTTTAACCGAAAGAGGAATGGGCAGCGATATGCTTAGCGATATTTCTCACGCTATTGCCAAGCTACTGAAACATGAATATCAAAATCATCCTCTCTTCCAAACGTTCCTATCCGCCTGTAGACAAGCGTCCAAAGGACTCAAACAAACCGTATTGGCATTTTTGACGCCTCCCAAAGTATCGACCAAAGCGCGCTTCATGAATTTACATCGCCTTATTAAATAGGCCAACCCAATCTTGAAACATTTCAGATACTTTTTCGAATAACATAGGGCCTTCTAAAACGGGAGTTCTTCAATGTAAAAAAACAGGCTAACTCTGAAAACTATTGGACCTATCACAGCATAGAGTCTCTCTACATTGGTGAGAGTTCCAAAAAGTGGGGAAAAAAATTAAACTGATTTGGACGACCTACACCTGCACAGGTGGAAAAGTTTCCGATCTTTGTGTCCACACTCTAGCTTTCAAAGTGCATAACCTCTGGGTGTAATGATTTTTCCATTTTGGATATAGCTTTGGCTATTCCCGATAATGACAATGGTTTTCATATCGACAAAATCGTAATCGATGTTGGCCAAGGTGGTAATGATTTGCTCCTTTCCCTCCCGTCCCGCGTTTTTGACGAGAGCCACAGGTGTTGAATCCTGGCGATATTTCAAAATGATGGAAACCGTGTTTCTGAAAGGTTCCACTCGTGTCTGACTTTTGGGATTATAGAGTGAAATCACAAAATCACCCTGGGCCGCCATTTCCACTCTTTTTTCGATGATCTCCCAGGGGGTGAGTAAATCACTCAAACTGATGGTACAGAAATCATGCATCAACGGAGCACCTGTTTCCGCTGCTGCGGCAAAGACCGAGCTCACCCCCGGAATGACTTCAATTTCAATATCGTTTCCAAGTTCGTAAGCCAGACCTGCCATGCCGTACAACCCCGCGTCTCCGGTGCTTACCAAACCAGTCTCTATTCCTTCTTTAACTTTTTCAATCGCCCGTTTACATCGATCTATTTCACCGGTCATCCCTGTTTTGATGAGGGACTTCCCTTCAATCAAGTCTTCAATCAGTTTGAGGTAATAGGTGTAGCCCACAATCACCTGACAATGTTTTAAGACTTCAAGCGCTCGCTGAGTGAGGTGTTCTTTTCCTCCGGGACCGATGCCAATAACATACAACTTAGCCATAAATACGCTCTCTGGATACGGACACGGTGATACCGTTGATTGCCGTTTTGTTCACAATGAGGGTTCCGCCCGCAAGATAACAGCAGGGTTCACAAACTCCGGTTACGCCAACAGAAGCTTGCACCCAGGCACTTTGCTCAAACTGTACTTGTACCGCTTCAATTTCCGCGTTTGAAAAACCTTTTAATTCCCACCCTTGTTCTTGGCAAATTTTCTGGATGCCCGGTTCTTGGATTTTAAGCTCAAGGGTTGCCAGTCTTTTGACGCTCTTCAGGCTTAAATGATGGGTTCCAAAAACAGAAACAATGGCGTTGAATAGCTCGTCTTTTGTTTTCCCTTTCCTGCATCCAACGCCAAGGTTGAGGATTTTAGGGTGGAGTAAAACCGAAGGTAACTTGCACTCAACCCGAGTCGCTGATGTAATAAACACACAACCCTCAGGGTGTTCTTCAACCAGGTAGGGATATTGGATTCGCAGCCCCTTCTCCTTGTCATTTGGAGACAGGCTTTCATAGCCTTCTCCACTTTCGAGCAGGATTTGAATCTTTTTGCCTTCAAGCATCATTGCGGTAATGATTTTCGCGTCATTCATATCTCCAATGACCAGGTTATGTTTTTGCGCAAAGAGATCAATCGCCTCAATTCCTCTGCCATCAGAGGCCGTCGTGATGATGGGTTGACATTTCAACAGCGTTGCGAGGGACTCCGTTAATTCGTTGGCTCCCCCTAAATGTCCAGACACCAGGCTGATGGCGTAGCGTGCCAAATCATCGACAACCACTATCGCGGGATCTGTGTTTTTATCTTTAAGGAAGGGAGCGGAAAGACGTACCGCAATGCCTGTGGAAGAAAGGAACACAAGGCCGTCATACTGTTCAAAAATGAGGGGGAGGCTCTCCTTATAATTCTCTTTGGAATACAGATCCACCTTGCCGTCAAAGCGTTGTTGAATATTCAGGGCGAGGTTCCTTCCCTCTGGAGTGAATGCGATGCAGGCCAATTTCACAAGGTTTTCTCTCTGAAACGGTGCGTGAACGCGGGGTGGTATAACATCGACCGCTCGAACTCTGTATCCAGGAAATATCCGACTAAAATCATGGCAAAGTTATTAATATTGGCCTCTTTGAGCTTTCCGGCGATATCGATTAAGGTTCCTTTGACAATTTTCTGATCAGGCCACGTTGCCTTATAAACCACAGCCACTGGAACTTTTTGGTCCTCATAACCCTTGCTCAAATGAAACACGACCTCGTCGATTTGTTGTACGGAAAGGAAAATGGCCATCGAACATTTATGCGCTGCCAGGGATTCCAAATTTTCAGCCTCAGGAACTGACGTTTTTCCTTCCATCCGAGTGACAATAACCGTTTGACTGACTCCGGGCAACGTGAATTGACGATTAAGAACACTGCAACTTGCCGTAAAAGAACTAACGCCTGGAACAATTTCAAAGGAAATATTTTCTTTTTCCAAACATTTTATTTGTTCTTGAATCGCTCCAAAAATTGTTGGATCTCCGGTATGCAGTCGAACCACCATTTTCTTTTGTTTCTCTGCCTCTTGAATCAGTTGATCTGTTTCCTCCAGAGTCATGGACGCACTGTCGTGGTATTCACATTCCGCTTTGCAAAACTTCAGGTGTTGCTCCGATACCAGGGATCCCGCATAAATCACGACATCCGCTTGTTCCAACAAACGACGTCCTTTGACGGTAATCAAGTCGACATCGCCTGGTCCCGCACCCACAAAATAAACCATGTTAATTCCTTTTTGCTAAAATCAATGACAGATAATCGGTTTCCTGAAGAATCAGGTTCCGCTCTTTGAGAATGGTTTCTCCCTTTTGACCGCAGCGCTTGACATACACATAATGGAAATCATGTTTTTCAAGACGATCCAAGAGAGTTTCCATATTTTTCAGAGGTTTCAAAATACAGACTGAATCGACGAACGTCAAAACCTCCTCTTCAACATTTCCATCGGCAAGATAGAAGGCTTCATCCCTGAGGGTTATCGCTTCTCCCAAAACGGCGGCGGCCGCATGATAAGAAGTAATTCCTGGAATAACAGACACCTCAATCCCAAGTCCGATTACTTCCTGCCTTAAATAAGCAAAGGTGCTGTAAGTAAGAGGGTCTCCCAACGTTAAGAACACACCGGTTTCCTCTGAATTCAACGTCTCATTGATGGTTTTTGCCGCTTGAATATAACGTTGAGCATTATCTTCTCCCATGGGAAAAGCAAGTTCCAAGAGCGGTTTATCTTTTAAATACGGTGCGGCAATATTTCCGGCAAGACTATCTCCCTTATTTTTAGGTACAAAAACATAAGCGCAATTTTGAATGGCGTTCACGGCTTTCACGGTGATCAACTCTGGATCTCCGGGACCTACGCCGATACCTATAAGTTTTTTCATGCTTTTTTGGCTCCTATAATGACAACAGGGTTTTGTGCTCGCATCATTCCCATTGAGTCCATTAAGGACACTTGAATCATTCGGGTTTCGATGTTCTGATAGTCTTGCTGTTCGAGAAATTTTTTAAACAGTAACAGATTTTCGAGTCGGATAAAGTTGGCCACAACCTGTCCTCCTGAAGCCAAACGCTGATCGACGGTTTCCATGATCGCCTGCAACTGTCCGTGGCTGCCGCCAATAAAACACTTATTGAAATCAGGAACCTGCTTCATCGCCTCTGGAGCTATGCCTTGAATCAGATGCATCTCAACCTCAAACAGGGACGCGTTTTGCCGCGTTAAGGAACAACCCTCATCAGACATTTCAATCGCATAGACTTGTGCCCCAAGCAAAGCGGCCTGAATGCTGACAGAACCGGTTCCGGCCCCAATATCGAGTAACACCTCATGGGGTTCCACTTCCAGCATCGCTAAGGAAATCGACCTGATTTCAAACTTGGTCATTGGCGTTGTTCCACGAATATACGCTTCATCTCTAATCCATTTCATGTTCCACCACCACTAAAGAGATTCCTGGTTTTTCTTCTATTTCTTCTCCGATGAGACTTTCTCCAATCCATTCATTGTCATAAGATAAATTATAGCCGATGAGCATTTTTCCGGAGACTCCCGACTCTCGTAGTTTTTGAGAAATGCGATTGGGCGTATTTTGATGATCGGTCAAGACAATGGATAACGGGTGGTTTTCAATAATTGGGAATTGATCATCGCTTCCGTGTAAACTCACCAAAGCCGCATGACTCCAACTCCGTTTGAGCTTGGCCATCATGTATTGAAATGCAGAAAGTCCTGGCGAAACCGAGTCAATGACCACCCCTTTGCTTTTCAAGTATTCCAGAATTCCATAAAAACAGGCATCCCCGGAGGCCAGGATAGCGTTATGCTGACCTGCTTCGATTGCGTCCAAGACTTCCTGAACCCGTTGTATTTCGATGACGGGTTTGGCAATTTGTTCCGCGGTTTTCGCGATCCGTCCAAAAGCGATTCGTCTGTCCGCGGTTCTGATAACGTCAATGGCTTCTTGTGTTAAATACCGGATATTTCCAGGCCCCATTCCTACTACGGAAATCATGATCTCGCGCTCCCTAATAAGCCATAATCAATAGAAAACAAAATGACCTGAATATTGAACTCGGGATCTTTTAAATAACGCCTGATCCGCTCCACACACCCCAGTTCCATCTCATGAAAAATGGTGGCATAGGCGTCTTCTTTAATCAGGTAACGCAGGGCTTCTTCCGCTGTAGCACATTGATTCACTTGATGCAGCAAACTCAGGGGTGCGCCTGCCAAAGCCAGATAATAGACAAAGGCTTCAATCCGGGTATCGCATACTTTGCTATGAGTATTGAAGGCGCCTAACGCTAATTTTGACAATTTCCCAATATGTCCGATTAAGGTCACCTTTTCAAAAGACTGGGTTTGACAATACAACAAGGTCTCGCCTATGAAATTCGAAATTTTAACCGAGGGCGCTGTCAACGCGAGTTGCGCTATCAGGCGTTGTCCGTAATTGCCTAAGTAAAGGATGATTTCTGGAGATTTCGCGAATTCGATGGCGTCAATTTCAAGAAACACACTTTGTTTCCAGGCTTCTTCTGACATGGGATCAACAATACCCGTTGTTCCCAAAATAGAAATTCCGCCTGTAATACCAAGGTTGGCGTTGAAGGTTTTCTTTGCGATGGCTTCGCCCTCAGGGCAGTAAATCAAGACGTCCCACCCATGTTTGGCGACACGACCGACTTCTTCACCAATCATCTTCCGAGGCACAGGATTAATAGCGGCATCACCCGGGGTTCCAATAAATCCTGCTCTGGTAATTCGTCCAATTCCTTGTCCCCCTTCAATAATAATCTCACCATCGGAACGCTTTTTGACGGTTGCGTAGATTTTAACTTTATCCGTAACGTCAGGATCATCGCCAGAGTCTTTAACAACCGCGCAAGACGCACTTTCGTTTGTGATTTCAGTGTCCAACACCGATAATTGTAATTTAACGCCTGCAGGTGTTTCAATTTCGACCAGATCCACGACTTTCTGCGAAACCAGCATCATCGCCGCCGCTTTTGCCGCGCCCGCGGCACAACTTCCTGTGGTATAGCCTTTTCTGAGTTGCTTTCCATGCTTAATCACATAAGTCGCTTCCATCACGAATCCTCCTTGTTTTATTGATTTCGATCCCTGGTCAACAAAAGGATCGCATTCATAATTGCGGCAGAAACCGCACTGCCGCCTTTTCTGCCAATGGTGGTAATGGAAGGAATCTTAAATTGGCGAATATAGTCTTTAGATTCCGTGGCTCCGACAAAACCGACAGGAGTTCCTATCACTAATTTAGGCGTTACTTTTTGTTGTTCGATGAGTTCTCCAATTTTATATAACGCTGTTGGCGCATTGCCGATCACAAAAATATCAACGCCTTCCTGAGACGCAAACTCCATTGCGGCCATAGCTCGGGTGATGCCTTGTTCTTTTGCGATCCGGAAAACTTCATCATGTGTCATGAAATTATCAATCCGGCAGTTGAATTGTTCCAGTATTCGTTTATTGATTCCTGAAAACGCCATTTGGGTATCAGTCACAATGCGGCAGCCTGATTCAATCGCCTTCATGCCTGAAGCAATGGCGTCAGCTTTGATGTCCACCAAATGCTGATATTCCAAATCGCCTGTTGTATGAATGGTTCGTTTGACAACAGCTAATTCTTCAGCATTCCATTGATGGGGATCCATCTCTGCTTCGATAATTTCCATACTTCGGGTTTCAATTTGTACTGGATCTTTAAGATACATCACTTTTCTCAATGAGTTGGTTCTTTGCCTTTTGAATCGTGTTCAGCATGGTTTCAACTACTTTGGGATTGCCAGCTAAACTGATATGTGGATATCCTGCGATCACATTTTTGTAGGTATAACCACACTCCCATTTTTGATCGCCCTTGGTTTTCTGAATATGAAAGAGAGGCTCATCCTGGATCGAGGTTATCGACTTATGAAACTCATGGCCTCTCAAGGAAGCTCCTGTTTTGCCTAAAAAGCAATCCTGTTTGAGTTCGATATCAATATAACCAAAGCGTTGAAGTTGTGGGGTTAATGAACTTTTTCCGTTGAATAAACCAACCATCTTTGCGTCATCAATCGATTCGCCCAAGTACATCAAGCCTCCACACTCCGCATAAATAAACCCTCCTCTTTCTCCATAGTCACGAATGGAACGGAGCATGGAGTCATTTTGCGCGAGTTCTTTCCCATAAACTTCAGGGTACCCGCCTCCCAGGTAGAGTAAGTCACAGCAAGGCAACACGGAGTCATGAAGGGGAGAAAAGTATCGAACCGTAGCGACTTGCTCCAACAAACGCAGATCTTCCTGGTAATAAAATGAAAAGGCCTGATCTTTCGCAATCGCAATGGTAATTTTTGTTTTAACCAAAGCCGAAACTAAACCTGAATCTTGTTGAGGAACCTCTTGCATCAATTCGAGGAAAGCAGGGATATCTAGATGGTTTTCAATGACTTGAGCCAAGAGCTGAATCTTTTCATCCACACTTTCAATTTCCTGGGCTTGAACCAAACCTAAATGCCGACTGGGCAGTTGAAGGCTTTCCATTGGGGGAATGAAGCCCAAAACTTTTAAGGCGGTATGGGACTCCATCGCGTTTTTCAAAAGTTCATAGGTGTGTGGAGAAACCTTGTTAAAAATAACCGCTTTGATATTGGAACGCTCAAAATCAGCCATCCCTTTGATTTTGGGAATCGCGCTGAACATCTCCCCTTGAGGCGTGTAAATCAATACGGTTTGAATCCCCAATAGCTGAGAGAGATGGTAGCTTGAATTTTCCCAGGTGTTATAAATTCCATCAAAATACCCCATAACCCCTTCAATGAGACAAAACTCACTTTGAGCTAAACTCAGCGCGTACCAAACGCCCTCTTCCCCTTGCAGGTGTAAATCCAAATTTCCACCTGGTTTTTGAGACGCGATTTCAAGAAATCCGCGATCAATATAATCAGGTCCAACCTTGAACGCGCAGACGTCCAAACCCTGTTGCGCAAGAGCTCTGAGGAGTCCCATGGTTATGGAGGTTTTTCCACTTCCACTTGAAGGCGCCGCAATCATGATGGCTTTCATTCCAATGCTCAACTATTCATTCTGGGAGGTTAAATCGATGCCATGCTCATGGGCTGTTTGCTGAATTCGCTTTGCATAAAGCTGGGCGAATTCCGGGTTTGAGCCCAGACCTTCCAAAATAGAGATGACCTCAAACCCCGCGTCCGACAAATCAGTTTTCCAGGAACCCGTTTCTCCAGCGAGATCACTATGCGCGTGTTCTCCGGCGGTAACCATAAAAGGTTTCAAAATTAATTTCTTCTTGGCTTCTTGTTGTAACGGTCCCATCAAATCCTCCAGCAAGGGATAACCTTCAACAACGCCAATGAAAGTTTTGATGTCGGGGTATTGTTTTCGAAATTCTTTTTGAGTTTCCGAATAGATTCCCGCCGAAAAATATTCATTTCCATGTCCGACATAAACAATATCCGCTTGGTACCTCCGTGCCAGTTCTACGTCCGCAACCAAACTGCTAACCACCTCCGCAACATCATCCCGATAGTTATATTCGATTCCATGAGTGCCTAAAGTGGGACGACTCAGAACAATTTGTTCAAAAGGCATCCATCGCTTTTTAATGGTTTGAATGGATTGCAGTCCATGAACATACGATCGTAAATCTTCAAACTGTTCTCCATGGGCAATGTAAGTTGGCTGAACAATGATGGTTCGGAACCCCGCATTCTGTAGTTCTCCAATGACGCCCAAAAAACTTTTCGCGCCCATAATTTCTTTGCTAACGCCTTGATCCAGCCACCCTTTTTTATTTTCTTGCCGTTTTTTCCAGATATTCCGAACCATGTTGGAGGTAAAACAAATTTGAACCGGAATCTCGGGAAAGGTTTTTTGAACAACACTTTGGGTGTGTGTCAAGGCTTGCACCGCAGAGGGATGGGTTGTGCCGAAATTCGCAAGAACAATCGCTTTTTTATTGGGTTGTTTTCCGTGTTCCATCGGTCCTTATGGCTTAGATGAAGGTTGTGTCTTATGGAAGTTAAAACTCAAGCTTTTTACTTTATCCAATGGGGAGCACGTTTCTTTAAGAAGGCTTTCATTCCTTCTTGAGCCTCTTCCCCTTGGCGTAATTGATTGAGTAAATGGGTTGCGTACTCCAAATTACTATCCAGGTCATGGTTCTGAACATGTTGGATGAGCGTTTTACAAGCGGCTTGAGCTTTAGGACCTCCTTGCAACAATTGGCTAACGAAGGCGTGTTGTAGTTCCGCAAGCGCTTCAGGTGCGGCTATTTCGTGGATCAATCCCCATTCCTTGGCCTGCCGCGCATTAAATCGTTCTCCGGTCAGCATCAGGCGTTTGGATTGAGAGACACCAATCCGGGGCAAGACCAAAGGCGAAATAATAGCAGGCGCAATTCCTAAACGAACTTCTGGAAACGCATACATAACATGGTCTGATGATAAAATAATATCCGCCGCACACATGAGTCCAATTCCGCCGCCCATTACAGGGCCATGAATCACCGCGACAACCGGCTTGGGACAATCCAAAATGCGTCGTAACACACTGACAAATAAAACAGACCATTCCTCTTGTTGATGCATGCGGTTGGTACTTTTCATTTCTCCCAAATCCGCACCGGAACAAAAAGTTTTTCCATTCCCGGTAAGGACAATCACCCGGGTTTCTTCAGAGTGCTCCAAAACACGAAAGGCTGTGTCAATATCCCCAAGCATTTGCCGGTTCATGGCATTATGCTTTTCCGGACGATTTAATTTAACAAGAGCGACTTGTCCTTGCAGTTCCAGTTCAACGGTATCAAGTTGTGGCAGTCCTTCATGAGGCCCAACCTCAATATGTTCTGAAGAGGTGAGAAAGTCTTCGCCATCCTCAAACTCTTGACTGGAAGAGGGAGGTATAATTTTTCCTGCAAGCCAGTTCTCCACTAAGTCATTAATCCCGACACGGATCTCCTTCTTTCGAGGCTCATCGTGTGGGTCTGTTCGAAGATAGACTTCTGTGATAATTCGAAAAACATTGCACAGTTCTGAAACCATGCGTTTATTTTTATCCACAAACTTATAATAGGTCTTGAATAAATCAACAAAACTGTTGATGATTTGAGAAATCTGATTGTTTCCCGCTTTTGTTGTGAGCTTATGATTTTTGAGTTCAGCAATCAGCTCATTTAGTTGTGGATCTACAGACTCGTTTGGATTGTCATCGTCCACAATGGAAACGATTTTACGAACAGAGGTGTTCAGAAAGGTGAGCACCGTTGTTACTTCTTCCTGAGAAGGATGGTTCCCGAAAATAGTGTCAAACAAAGTCAGTAGTTCTTTTATCTGGTGGTGCTCAAAATTTCTAAGATCAATCATAATCGCCCTCAAGTTAAATCACTTTAATAATCCAGTTTCAGTTTGATAACCAAATTATAGATTTCACACTAAAGGTGCAAGGTACAAGCGAGCTAAAAGAGGAGATACCTGAGTCGGGAATAAAATTATTTTTATCAAAGCTCTTGCATCTTATAGGGTGATCATGAAAATAAACAAATTAGAATCTCTTAAATAAAGGAAAATTCGGACCAAGCGCGATAACAAAAAAGGGGAAATCATGACCATTCGTGAACGAGAATCTATAGAAGCGATACCTGGTGTGACAATGATTGTCCGCACGATGAGAGGCATCGGAGCAACCTATGAGCAATTTGAGCCGCACTCCCTGGATAACGGCGGGGCGATGGTAGTTTTTGAAGGAAGAGTTGATTTGGATGTTCCCTTGCGAGTGATTGTCAACACAACAGAACTTCTGGCTCAACGTTATGCGGCACGATACCATCGTGACCTAAGCCAATTAAAGCGGAATCCTGATGGAAGCTACCAACTCTTTGGCCATTGGCTTAAAGTGAAATGGACACGTCAATTAGAGGATGCGCAACTGGATATCATGGGGTGTAATAAATTATTGTGGGAGTTTTATCAACGAATTACAGAGAATGGCTCCGATCCGCTAAAATCGAGAGCAAAAGAAATGCTTCAAGGAAATTACACCACCAATGTTGAGATGGTTTTACTGTTAAAACGGATCACAGACGAACAAGAATATCCCTATGATTTAAATCGGGACGGAATTGCCAAGCTTGCGCGTGCTGATGCTGACTTCAATACGAAAATGCTCTACTGTCTGCTTGCAAACTTTGAGTATGGCGATATTTTGAGATCTATCGTATCGTTTAAAGAACGTTACGTTCATGACCCTTTTCAAAAAAGATATGGCGTCCTTCATGGAGCCATGGCTTTGAATCAAGGCGAAGAAAACTGGGAAAATATCTTTAATATCTTACGGTCACTTGCCGATGAAGCCTTGCTCGAATTCACCTGAAGCCCGATGAGGCGCTACCATTTCATCACTGGCAGCGGTTTTAAGGGATTTCTTTTGAACTCTGAGGAGATCAGTCGAAGCAATGTGTGATGAAAGCCGGAATTAGGGAAATTGTTTTTCACCAACTGGACCTGTTCTTTTGATAACCCGGAACGCATCATGCCTAAAGAAACATCTACCAGATCCGCTTTGCGGAAGGATTCTACCAAAGGGTAGTTCCCATCCTCGAAAGGTGTGATTTTGTGATGATAATAAATCATGAGCTCAATTTCATCCAGCAATGAATTTTTATTTTCTGTTTTCAGGTAATTTTTTACCAATTCGATGGATGGTTCCAAATAGTTTAAAGTGTGGCTCGTCCAGATCCCAAGATCATGAAAACATCCCGCAATGATGACCTTTTCCCGTCCTTCTTGGTTGCCGGGATGCAACGCCAAACAGAAATGGACGACACGATAGACATGGTTCTTATACCCCTGATAATCCTTCCCGATTTCTTTTTCCCAAGGACCCAGTATTTCTTCCAATAAGGGGATACTTTTTTCAATTAACATAGAAACTCCAATTTTATTTTACACTAGACATCTTTCCTAAATAAACGCTGGATTTTAGCGGGTTTGCAGGAACCCTGGCAGGGTGCCGCTTAAGCGAAGCGAGCGCGCCACTTAAGGTAGGGTGCCGCTTAAGCGAAGCGAGCGCACCACTTAAGGTAGGGTAAAAGGTAGGGTGCCGCTTAAGCGAAGCGAGCGCACCACAAAAACACGGTAGAAAGTCTCCAGATCCATCAGAAGGTTTTGGGCGCGAAGTTGGCGGGAGTTTCAAGAGAAAAGACTTCATCATGGATGGCGGCCAGATACAGCCCCGATCGCAGAACGTCCTCTCTCACGGAAGACTCGGTCTCCACATAGACTAACATTCCCCGGATGGTTTTGTCGGAAAACTCCGGAAAAAACATCCGGAAGTTTTTCAGAATCTCCAGCGTTTGGTCCAAATCCCGTT
>JBBCAX010000217.1:0-3042 GCA_051382335.1 Deltaproteobacteria bacterium TL4 | reverse complement strand
AACATGGGGAATTCCTCCTGAAAAGTTTGTTTTGTTTCGTCACAAACAAATTATCAGATTGTTCCTCATGTTTCAGGTCATTTAATTTTTTGCGTTTTACGCTGCTACAAATTTGGCGAAGGTATTGTTAAAGGGAAATATCAAATAAAAAAAGAAATAGGAGTTTGTAAGGTAATCTTTAACGATATATGGACATGGTATGATCATGGTGATCTTCACAAAGAGCAATTTACTGCCCTAGATAATGGACTCAATATTTATGACAAATGGCTAGAGTTTATTGGTATGCTTCTAGGCGGACAATCCTATTCCATAGAAATTTCATGGAGAATAAAAAAGTCTATTTTATTACAGGCTCCTGTTAAAAAAGTGATTGATGTGAAGAAAGATAAAACAGGAGTCTTAATTGAGTACCAAATCGAAGGACTGGGATGGAAATCTAAAGAGGAAGCTATTGCTTTAGCAAGAAAGAAAGAAATAGATGCAATAGTGGTTAAATCAAGCCGAGGTAAGCCGTATTTACGATCACGTCCAGATGGTGAAAGTAATTTTTTGGAAATGGTTTAGCCAGCAGTTAGCCGAATCGGGTAGGTAGCGGTTTTTCTCCGCCACCTCCCACACCACCGGACATGCGGGTCCGCATCCGGCGGTTCGTAGAAATCATCGCGCTGTCGCGGGATAGTGACACTTGATCCAAAGTTGTCTGATAGAAACAAGTCCCTGTTTTTGGAGATAGAGATTGGTCAGTCCCCTATTGGTTGAAAGAGTCTTGGAGAGTTTCCAATATCCCTTCCGACTGAGACCAACCATAATGGCCTTTTGCTTGGGAACCTTTAGTTTGAGGAGTTCCCTGATTCGTGTCCTCGGACGTTTCCATTGTTTCCAATAGCACATCCGAATCCTCCTTCTCAGCCAGTGATCGAGTTCGACTGCCGTATCATATTTCAGCCATAATGGCGTAATATCCCATCCATCCCTGAATATACTCTCTCAGAGATTTCAGACGACTTGGCATTGAGACTCCCCGGCTTCGTGAGGAAAGGTCACGAATCCGCTGTTTGAATTTCTGAACGGATTTTTCAGTCGCCCAGAAACGTTTCCTTTGAAAGCAGAAACCCAGAAAGGTTCTTTCTTCCAGAGGTGCCACTTTACTTTTCTCACGGTTGACCTTCACTTTTAGTTTCTTTTCCAGGAAGCGAGTAATACTTTCCATCACCCGTTCCCCGGCACGTTGGGATTTGACCAAAATCATCACATCATCCGCATAACGAGCGAATTTATGACCTCGTTTTTCTAACTCCTTGTCCAGATCATCCAGCAGGATATTACTGAGTAAAGGGGAAAGAGGAGACCCTTGCGGGACCCCCAGGCGAGTTTGATTCAGGCGTCCATTAACCACCGTTCCCGAGCGCAGATAACGTCGGATCAGTTGAAGAATTCCCTGGTCTTGGTTTCGTCGAGAGACTCGATTCATCAATACCCGATGACTGACCGTGTCGAAAAATTTCTCCAGGTCAATATCCACCGCGATTCGGTATCCCTGTTTGTACCAGTGAAGAATTTCTTCAAGGGCCTGGTGTGCCGAACGCAGTGGACGGAAGCCAAAACTGTGGGAGGAAAAAGTGGGATCAAACACAGGGGTTAAAACTTGATTGATTGCCTGTTGGAGCAGTCTTTCTTGAACATTGGGTATTCCTGACAAACGGACTCCGCCACTCGCTTTGGGAATTTCAACTCGTTTGGACGGTTGAGGAAAATACACCCCCGCCAAAATTTGTTGTTTGATATCCTTCCACTTGGGGCGGACAAGAGCGGGAAAGTTTTCCACACTCATGCCGTCGATTCCAGGGGCACCATGATTCGCTTTGACCTGTTTCCAGGCAGACTGGATGTTCCTCGTTGAGAGAACATCCACTAAGGTACAAAGGGGAAATGAAGACGATTCAATTATGGGTCGGGAAAACGCTCCTCCGGTCGGATTCAATACGTTCCTCGAACTAATCAAGGTCATAGCATTCCTTTCTACGTTCAGCCCTTTACCGTGTCCTACCCATTACGGCAGGCCTTTGGCTACTATGGCTTCGGCTGACTTCTGTCCAGTCACTTCATGAATTGCTCCATGAGGCGCTGAGTGATTTTCCAAAACAAGGGGAGTGCTCCGTTTCCGGTCTTCCATTCTTCTTTGAAGAACCAGACCGCGCGCTGGACAGATCTCCCCAGATAAGAACGTGATCTTTCATGACACTGCCGCCGCGTTTACCCTATCCCCCAAGCCACAGGATTTCGTTATGTTGTGCTAACTCATCCCAGGGAAGTGAGCCTTCTATGCGATTTCTGTCCGTCGGCTCGTCATTTTGCTCCGGGCTTCCTTCAGACGATCCCTCACGGTTTTGCCCTTGCCTTTCGCTAATAGTTAATGGTATTGAATACCTTAGGAACACGGTTTGTTCGCTGTTTGCTGGCTGGTTTCCCGCCAGTGCCGCCTGATCGGTTCCATAGCATTGAAAGCCAGTGGCTTTCCTACAGGGGACTTTCACCCCATCAGATCACGCCCATGCTGGGCGTACATCGGGTAGGTAGCGGTTTTTCTCCGCCACCTCCCACACCACCGGACATGCGGGTCCGCATCCGGCGGTTCCCAAAGAGTGTCGGACCGTAGTCGGACTCGTTAAGTAACAAACCTCAACGTCGCGCTTCTGTTTTCCTGGGCCAGTCTACCTTTGTCATCTCCACCGGTCGGCTTCATTGATGTATAGAACGGTTCAGGAGAATACGCTCTCCCGGGTTAGGCCCTTCACCCTGTCCCTTCCATTACGATGGGCGTTTGGCTACTATGGCCGCTGCTGACTTCTGATCGCCTTCACGACAGATTACTCTGCCATGCGCTATTGGAAAGAATTTCCAATCGCTTCGCAATCAGATCTCCCCAGATAAGAACGTGATCTTTCATGACACTGCCGCCGCATTTACCCTATCCCCCAAGCCACAGGATTTCGTTATGTTGTGCTAACTCATCCCAGGGAAGTGAGCCTTCTATGCGAT
>JBBCAX010000216.1:0-49670 GCA_051382335.1 Deltaproteobacteria bacterium TL4 | reverse complement strand
AACTCTTGAGTTCGGAAAAACATAAACAATTTTTGAGAAATCAGACTCTGTGGGGAGATGTCCCAATATCTTGAATTCGTTCCAATGAATCAAGAATTTTTTCTAACGGAGGGGGTGCGTTTTTCGGCTGCCACAGGGGTGCACTTTTCCCTTGCCATAATCATAAAGGCTTGTAGTGTTTTGATAGCCGTTTTAGAATCTATAAGCTCTCCTTAGTTTTGGGTTACAATTATTAGTGAAATAATACATTGTAACAAAAAATCAACTCTGAGGAGAGTCTTTTTTTAAATTTTCAAAAATTATTGCTATCTAACTACTATTAAAGTACTTCTTCAGGAAAGACCATATCCACAGCAAAACTCAGGCCAAAGGACAAAACTTTTCTTGACAGCTATATATAAAACTTGAGAGGATTTATGATTGACGCTCTTATTTCAAATACGATGATTATGAGTATCATTAATCATCCAGATTTTTTCTTATATTTGGGAATACCTATAACGAGTGCTATTGTGGGTTGGGGAACGAATGTGATTGCAATAGAAATGATGTTTCTTCCCATAGAATTTTTTGGGATACCTCCCTATTTAGGTTGGCAGGGAGTTATTCCAAGAAAAGCGTTTAAGATGGCAAACATTACGATTGATACGATGATTCCGAAATTGATTACAGTTGAGGAATTATTTTCTCGTATTGATCCAAGTCGAGTTGCCTTGGAAATCGGACCTTTCCTTGACGGAGCAGTGGAACGAATTACCGAAGAAGTAATGGAGTCAACTGCACCCACAATATGGGAGAGTTTACCTCAAAGAATTAAAGATGAGGTAATGGGACGTATAAAAAGGGACTTACCTGCGGTGATAACAGTTGTGATGGAAGAAACAAAAAATAACATAACAGATATTTTCGAGATTCGATCGATGATTATGGGGGTTTTAATGAAAAATAAAACACTGATCAACACTATTTTTAGAACATGTGGTGTTGAAGAGTTTAAGTTAATCAGAAAATCGGGGATCTATTTTGGACTTTTATTTGGTTTAATTCAAATGATAATTTGGGTCTACTACAAACCTTGGTGGTTATTACCCGTAGCGGGTGCCTTTGTAGGTTATGCAACCAATTGGTTAGCATTGAAAATGATCTTCTTTCCCATTGAACCCATTCATATAGGACATTATAAGTGGCAAGGCCTTTTTTTAAAGCGCCAACACGAAGTTTCAGATGAATACGCTAAAATGGTTTCAAAGGATGTATTAAATTCGGAAAACATTCTAAACGCAATTATATCAGGACCTGGAGCCGATAAAGTCCAAAAAATTATTCATAAACACGTCAAAAGATCCATAGATCAAGCAACGGGTTTTGCTAAACCTGTCATCCAGATAGTGATAGGGACAAATGATTACATTAAAATGAAAAATAGTGTTTGTGAGTCTGTTATGGATGAATTGCCTGAACAAGTTCAACATATGGAGGAATATAGCCATCAAGTGATGGATATTGAAAATGTGCTCAGTTCTAAAATGAAAGGATTACCGACTAGAGAATTTGAAAGAGTCTTACATCCTGCGTTTGAGGAAGATGAATGGATATTAATTATGGTAGGTGCCGTACTTGGAATGTGTGTCGGGTTTTTTCAATTGTTTTATATTTTTGAAGGATCTATCGGTTAAATTTAAGAAGAAATTAAAGATCCTGCAGTTTGTGCTTTGGTTTTAAAACACACAACACCGGAGCATGATCGGAAGGTTTAGGTTGAGAGCGATTGTTAAAGTCTATCTCAACAGAAGCGCATATCTCCGCAAGGGGGAGCGTACCCCATAAATGATCAATACGCATTCCCTCATTGTGTTTAAATCCCCGGGTCCGAAAATCCCACCACGTATATTGCCCTGCTTCTTTGTGCCATTTTCGGTACAAATCGGTCAATCCCCACTTTTGAAATTGAGCAAGATACTCATGTTCAATGGGGTGAAAACTGACTTGATTTTTCATTGTATCTGCAGACACCACGTCTCTGACATCAGGTGCAATATTAAAATCTCCTGCAAGTAAGAGAGGAGAATTTGAAGAATAGTTTTGTTGGAGTTCAGTCAATAAGTTTTCTAGAAATTCTTGTTTGTACGCAAATTTGGGGGAATCCGTTGTTTGACCTTGAGGAACATAAGCATTCATAATCTGGATGCCGGCAATAGAAGCAGAAATGAAACGTTTTTCGGAGGAATCATATTGAGATGAAAATCCATATTTGACTTCATCAATGGGTAATTTTGATAAAATAGCAACACCATTGTATGATTTCTGTCCCGCGTAAACAGAATGATACCCTACAAGTTTGAGTTCCCATTCTGGAAAATGATTGTCTTCCGTTTTAGTTTCCTGAAGACATACAACGTCAGGTTGCTCTGTTTGTAACCATGACAGGAGCAAAGAAAGTCTAACCCGAATTGAATTGACATTCCAAGTCGCAACTTTTATGGAAGCATAGCCTTCCGTTGATCGCAATTGAAATTGATCATCCAGCAGAAGAAAGGCGTGACTGGAGTAAGCAACCTGCGTAGGTTGCTCTACGAAACCAAGTCGAATACGGGTGACAAAAATTTTCTGAGTACGCCACCCATCATATAACTGCTCAACAAGTCGATAAAACTGCGTCCCCGTTTGTCGCTTCAACTCATTCAGAGAAATAGGATGACGAAGAAAATCTTGAATATCGACAGTTTCAGAACTCATAAGGATACGAGCTATTCAATGTTCTCAGTTTGATCAGTTTCAGCAAGAGATCTCAAAACTTCAGAATTTTTTTGAATGCGTAAAGTATTTTCTCGATTATTCGCGCTATTGGGTTTAGATTTATTGTTTCGTTGTAATCCGGTTTTTTTGCTTGGAGACATGATTTTTCACTGTTAGAGTTGAGGAGATATTAACAAATAGATGCGCAGTGTATCAAAAGTAGAATACGATTTCCAGTTCAAATGTGTAATTCTTTGAGAGACTGATGAAAAACGAGAACAAAAAGGAAAATTTTAATGCAAAACAATGGGCGCAAATGGAACAATTGCTGGATTTACCCATCACGGCACGCCTTGTATTAGGAGGGTGCAATTTAGAAATTGGAGATATCCTGACCTTGGGACAAGGGTCGGTTTTAGAATTAGACAGTGTTACTGAGGAACCGATTCAACTTTGGGTCAATAACCGATTGATTGCGAAAGCAGAAACGGTCGTCGTTAACGAAAAATTTGGAGCTAAAATTGTCGACATCGCTTCAGCCGAAGAAAGACTTAAGAGCATGGCAACGTTTGAATAAGTCGGTGCCCCCTACAAATATTTTACTCATTCAATTGCGGAGGATTGGTGATGTTTTGATGACCACGCCTTCAATCCGCGCATTAAAGCAGGCTTTCCCTCATGCGACGATTTCATTTCTGACTGAACCCCCTTCGGACCAGGTTTTGCGTCTGAATCCTGCACTAGATGAGATTATTATTCATCCAAAATCAAAATCCATTTGGAGTTATTTACATTTTTTATGGAATCTCCGTCAAAAGCGTTTTGATCTAGTCATTGATTTTTTTGGTAATCCGAGAAGTGCTCAAATCAGTTGGTTTACAGGTGCAGCTTTCAGAATAGGTTATAATTTTCGAGGACGTCGGTTATTTTACAGTAATCGTGTTGATATCGCTACTCAGCTTCAATATGCCGCGCAACACAAAGCTTTACTAGTGGAAGAACTCGGTGTTAAGCCGGAGTCGTATGACATAGATTTTTATATCAACACGGATGATCGTGCTTATGTGGACCGGTTATTTCGAAGCTTGGGAATTACGACAAATGACAAAATTGTCTCCATATCACCTGTTTCCCGACAGCCCTATAAGGTTTGGCCTCCCGAAAATTTTGCAAAGATCGCTGACTTTTTAATAGAACGTTATCAAGTGAAGCTTTTGTTTATTTATGGACCAGGAGAAGACCATTTTGTAGATGCGGTTCGGTTACACATGCGACATCAAACGCTTCCAAATTATGACGTTCCAACTTTAAGAGAGACGCGTGCTATTTTTGAAAAAGTAATGATGCATATCGGCAACGATAATGGTCCATGTCACTTTGCAATTGCCGCCAAAATTCCAACGATCGCAATTTTTGGAAAGCCTCACGCTGTCAACTGGACTCCTCCAGAACAAAGGCTTCATCGTTCGGTAGAGTTTGATCCAGGCTGTAAAAACCAATGTAGTTACCCACAATGTTCTCATCTGGAATGTATCAACAAGGTTTCAACAGAGCAGGTGCAGCAGGTAATCATCCAGCTAATAACTTATATTGAAACCAAGGAATCCCTATGATTCAAGTCACAAATTTATTGAAAGAACAATCAGAACAAGTCAAGCAATGGCACCAACAAGCTTTCGTTATTAATGACGGGCACAAGCTTGAGGAGGTGATAACGTTACAACATTACACAAATTTCCAATTATGGCATGAAGAAGATCTTGCCAGAGATCCTGACGCTAAGGATCAGCAAATTGCATCAGTCAAACGCACCATTGATCGCTTGAATCAGAAGCGTAATGATCTGATTGAAAAGATTGATGAATGTTTCACTCAGTCTCTTTCTGATTTGAAAGTAAAAAAACAAAGGGATGCGACATTGAACAGTGAAACTGTAGGTAGTATTCTTGATCGCTTGTCCATCAGTGCGTTGAAAGTCTATCATATGGAGGAAGAAGCACGACGTCAAGATTCATCAGAGGAACATAAACAAAAATGTACAGAAAAATTAAGGATTCTTCAAGAACAGCGCCAGGATTTAGGACAGTGTTTGGAAAAATTGATACAAGACTTAAAAGAGGGGAAAAAACGGCTAAAGATTTATCGTCAAATGAAAATGTATAATGACGAAACACTGAATCCTATTTTATATAAAAAGTAAGAGTGTTATGTCTGATAAAAATGATATCACTTATATGAAGCATGCCATTGAGTTGGGGAAAAAGGTCAAAGGAAAGACCGGAGACAATCCTTATGTGGGCTGCGTCATTGTAAACGACACGGGAATTATCGGAGAGGGAAATACGTGTCCTCCCGGGGGCGATCATGCGGAAATTGTAGCTATGAAGAGTGCTGAATCCCGACAATTGACGGTAAAAGATGCGACTGTTTATTCTACGGTGGAGCCCTGTTCGTTTTTTGGAAGAACTCCGGCCTGCGCTTTAACATTGATTGAAAAAAAGGTGGCCAGGGTTGTGGTTGGGATCCGAGATCCACACCCAAAGGTCAACGGCAAGGGAATTCAGCTTTTAAAAGAGGCGGGCCTTGAGGTAACAGAAGGCATCTGTGCTCAAGAAATACGTTCTTATTTATCAGACTGGTTGGCATCCGTTGAAGAGACTGATTGATTGTCTTGTGGTGAGCTTGCAAGAGTGTGTGAATTTCAGTCTAATATTCCTAGTGATTGTTCTCCTTTGAGGTTTTCGTCTAATGGAGTTTTTTTGTGGAAAAAAAAATTAAAACTGTTGATCCCTTATCAAATCCTCAGAGCGCTCTCGACGTAGCGAATTTCTTTAAAAGCACGCGTTTGTGCGAAAATCTGTCAGAAGAACAGCTACAGGGAATTGCACAATTAGCTGTGGTAGAAACGTATCAAGAGAAAGAAGTGATCTTGAAAGAAGGTCTTTTAAATTCAAAGCTATTTTTCGTCACAGCGGGAACGGTTCGTGTCGTTTTCGATAATGAGTATCTTTATTCGCTCAAACGTAGAGGGGATATTTTTGGAGAGGGGAGTGTCATTACCAAGGGACCTTGTACGGAAAGTATTGTAGCTGAAACTTCTGTGGTATTATTGGTGATAGAGCGCGAAAAATTTCAAACAACTCCGAATGCACAAAGATTGGAAGCTGTTTTTTTTCAAATGATTTCCACCATTCTTTTTGAAAAACTTAGAATGACCAGCAGTAAGGCAGGATTGTTGGAAAAATCACAACGGGATCCAATTACTCAATGTTACAATCAAAATCGCCTGTTTGAAGATTTAAAAAAACATAATACAGGAACTCTCATTTGCTTGAAAATAGATAAGTTTAATGAAATTAATGATGGTTTGGGCTTTGAAGCGGGAAATACGGTTTTAGAAAAAACAGCTAAGCTAGTTCGCGAAGTGTTACCGAAATCTGCCTTATTGTACCGCTTTTCAGGCGCAGAGTTCGCCGTCTTATTGTTTGACTCCCACATAAAAAATCTAGAAATCGCAAATCGAATCAGACGATACCTGAGTATTTCTAATATTAGTTTTAAAAATTCTCAAATTGCAGTCTCCTTATCTATTGGCCTGGCCCATCAAGAGGATACCGGAGATTTATTCAAACAGGCTCACATTGCGTTAGGAGAGGCAAAACGAGTTAAAAGAGTCATAGTTTATTCTGATGATATACAAGCACAAACAGAAAATTTAAAAAACTTGCAGCAATTTCAAATGGTCCGAACAGCTTTTGAGAATAATAATTTTTTCCCGGTTTTCCAGGGGATTCGGGACAATCGGAAGAATCTGTCGACTTATGGAAAATTACTCAAATATGAATGCCTCATTCGCTTGAAAGCACCTGATCACCGAATCCTTTCTCCTCATTTTTTTTTGAATGCCTTAAATCGTTCTGGCGAAATGACTCGAGCAACGAAGCTCATGCTTATGAAAAGCTGCACTTATATGACAAAATTCGACTATGAATTTTCAATCAACATTACAGAAAGTGACCTTCTAGATCCCTCCATGTTTCCTTTCATTCAATATCAGTTGGAAGGACATGAGATTTCTCCTGATCGTGTCACTTTTGAAATTTTAGAAGGTGTGAGTTCCTTAGGAGATAAGGAGGTTCGTTCCTTGTTGATGAGTCTCCGGAAATTGGGTTGCAAAATCGCAATTGACGATTTTGGCTCGGAACAGTCAAATATAAGTCGTCTTTTGGATTTTGCGCCAGATTATATCAAAATTGATGCGAAATTTATTAAAAACCTCCCTAATGACAAAAACTGTAGAATTCTTGTCGAAAACGTTTTTGACCTTGCTACCAGGATGGGAGCCGAGGTAGTTGCAGAGTTTGTCGCCAATGAAGAAATTCAAAAAATTGTAGAAGAAATTGGCATTCATTTTTCACAAGGATATCTATTTTCAGAACCGCAACCAAATATTTTACTTGAAACCTGAGTTTGAATTTGTTGTACCTATGGATAGGCAGATTTTCAAATCTTAAGGAACGTGTTGCTCCAATTTTATTAATCCTAATTTTTAAGCTTTCACGAAAGGAGTGTTTATGAACAAAATAATACAAGGTCTTATTGGAATCGTAATCCTCATGATTCCATCAATTGTGTCTGCTCAACAAGAAGTGCTTCTGGCGCCACTGTTAGGAGAAATATTCGATGGATATTCCTATATGTTTTTTGGATTAGAGCAACCTACCTATGAAGAAAATACAGATTTGCCTCAAGCAGGAAAAACGCTTGAGATTACCTCACATGCGCAAGGGGATAAAAACTTGGTTTACTCCAGTGGGGCCATTCTAAAAATTGATGATATATTCGATTTTTCCTATGATATCGGTTCGACTATTTTTGCGGATACTTTGGAAGAAACCTGGAAGATTGACGGAAAGGAAGCGCAAAAGAATCAGGCGGAAGTCACAAGTAACTCCATGATCTTTCTACTTCATTATAAGCTAAAACCCCATGGTATGTTCGGTATGGTTCGAGCTGTTGGAGGAATAAGTTATTACTCCAATAACTTCAAACGATTTGGATGGGATGCTGATGAAGGGATTGGAACCGATTCCAATATAGTTGATGAAAGAGTGTCCTCCTTGGTAACAACCGTTGGAACATGGTTGGAAACAAAAACTGTCGGCCTTCAAGGTTTTCGTCAAAACTATGTTTTCTTAGTTGGATTACCCCTATGGCAAAGTGCGCGAAACACCCTTTATCCTGGGTTGGAATTCACTAACGCAGCAGGGTATAACCTGGAGTTATGGGGACGATGGGGATATACGGTAAAACCAGGAGTAGAACTTGGACCTTTTTTGACCTATACGCAGGTGACAAGGGAAGGAGAGTCTCAGAAAATGAGTAAAGTATTCTCTAATGGCAAAACCTATACCGCGCCTGCCGGATCAAAGATTGAAATCATCTGGCCGGATAACGTGACAACCTTCACAAGATTCGGATTACTATTTACTTGGAAGTTCCGCGATAAATAAAAGAAATCCTGTTCGATTTTAGCTCGAACCTCAAACATTGTTTGAGGGACGTCTTTATCTTCCAAGTATCGCTTGTAAAAAACCGGCAAGTCCAATTGCATTAACTGGAGCTGCTTGAGAAGCGTTCCCAGTTTTATGTCCCTTAAATAGTCCTTTGAATGTTTCTCCGTTTCTTTCAAAAACATAGGTTCCATTTACATTCCCCTGGACATCAATATGCCCTTCCGTATTCACCCAAATGCCTCCTAAAGAAGAGTTTAGAGTCAGCTTACCTGTTTTGTCGATACTTCCCTTGATTTCCACAATCTCTTTATCGCGATTATAAAAACGAATGCTTGTTTGACTCTCTTTGATAACTATAGGAAGTTGGTAGCCTTGAGCATCAGATTCGCCTTCCCGCTTGTAAATCAAGGAGTAGGATCCATCAAATTGATGTTCTGGATTCACTTGAGTTTGTTCGGGAGTCCCTCTTTTTGAGCTGGAACAGCTAATGAAAAGAACGATTGAAATGATTAGTACAAACAGTCCGCTTAATTTCATGATAATTTCTCCTGTAGTGCGTGATTCAAAAAGATGGCATATTGCTCTCTACAATAGGGTGCCAAATTTAGCTATTATAGTTTTTATTGGAGAACAACACTTACGAATGTCCATACCAAAGATTTCAACGAATTGGAAATCAAAAAAAAAAAATTGTGCCTATCCGCTTTTTGATAAAGTCAGAGGCTTTATCCTTGATTTTATCAATGAAATTTGGAGGAAGTACCTCCAAACACACAACTGCAAAAAAAATTCAATAGAAAGAATATCCTTGTTCACTAAAGGTGAACAGCATATTAGGTGAATAGGTTGATTTTACTTTATATATTTTGAGTTAGCGTTATTCTTTTAAGAAGTTAGGTGTAATCTATTCTTGGCACTCTATGAGCATTTTTTTTTAGTTCGATGAAAAAAAATCTAAATCCTCGTTTAGGAGAACGGATTGTTGACTTTTGTGAATTGAATATGTTAGAGCCCTAGACAAGTGTCGTGAAGGTTGGATTTGTTTTGTCGGATGATAGAGCTTTGAAAAACAATTAAACTAGAGATGATTTTTTTTTTTTGCAGATGAGAAGGTTCGTTCAGGTATTGTTGTGAATGACAAAATTGAACCGGATTTGATGAAATGATCTCTTCAAAGGGTGACGTTCAATAATTGTAGGAAGGGGATAATTATTTTGAAGTTAATGTTTTCAAAACAAAGTTATGATGGTAAAATCACGAATAGATGTTCTTTGGTTTTGATTGGAGCATCTCCACTGTGGAGATGTCTCAGTTGTAGATCCTGTGACTGAGGGGGGGTCACATTATTAATATTCTGAAACTAATGAGTTTCAAAAAGTCTGGAGGGACTATGTTTAGTAGCAAAGTGATTTTTAAAAAATGGTTGGGATTCATGGTCCTGGGAGTGATGGGACTGAGCTTTGGACTGACAAGTTGTGATGCTCCGGCTCCTGCTGATGACAGTGATTCAACGGCAGCAAATGTGGTCGGACCTACATCGGGGGGAACAACTACAGGGGGTGCAGTGGCAGATAATACTACTGACTCATCATCGACAACCTCGGGAGGAACATCTTCAACAACCTCGGGAGGAACATCTTCAACAACATCGGGAGGAACATCCTCAACAACATCGGGAGGAACATCCTCAACAACATCAGGAGGAACATCATCGACAACATCGGGAGGAACACAGTCAAGTACGTCAAGAGTTGCCTTGACAGGATTGGTTGCCGCCTTTCCAGAAGGCACAACTTCAAGTGGCAGAACAGTTCGATTGAGCGATTACAGCCGTCTCAGTGAGGCAGAAACAGCCAATTGTACGGCTGCAGAGTCCGCAGGGACGATCAAGCAGGAATGTTTGCCCCCAGCAAAAGCGATGGTGAGTTTGTATTTACTGTCCGACACAGATTTGAAAAATGTCGTCGCAACAGTGAGGACGGGAAGTGATGGTAAGTATAACATTCGAGCGGAGCATGTGAAAAAATATTTAGTTGATCAAAATAAAGTCTCCAATGATGCAAGTGACGCTGACATTATAGCGGCTTTCAAACTATTGGGAAAAATGCAGGTTCGTGCCGTTATTGTTCGTAAAGACAGCAATGGTAATGAACAGCCCATGGCGATGACTTCTATTGGGGATCCCAACAATCTGGATGACAAAGGAGAGCCTAACGTAACCAAAGTTAATCCAATTGTACACCGCCTAGTTAAACAGATTCTTACTGCAGTCAAGACAGCTCTGGATCCGATTAGAGGATTGTTGGGAGATGGTGCCCTTGCGGACACATTAATCAAAGCAATTTTATCAAGTGTGGAAGATACCGTGACCACCGTATTGGCAACAGCTGATACCAGCACGATTAGCATTCCTGACGGACAATCTGCAAGTGATGTATTTAATTCACAGGAAAAGGATCTGGTCGTTACCATGGACGCTGATCAACTGGCTTCTCTACAAACGGAATTAGCAAAAAAAGATGAAACGGTTGCTGCCTCAAGTGTGGTTTTGTCGGCTTCTGCAACCAATACTAACAGCAACCTCTCCTCCTCCTTGAGTAGTGAGGAATCTGGATTGTTAGCGGGACTTTCCAATACGATGAGCCAAGGGGTTTATGCGATTGCCGCAGCGGATTCACAATTTAGTTCAGTCACAAGTAGTGCCAGTTTTGCAGAGAGTAAAAACACAGGAATTAAGCTGGCAATACAGCGATTTTTCTTAACGATGGGATTTCCTGTACTTGTTGCTCAAGATAACGGTAGTAAAACATCGGTCGTTGTCGTGAATCTCCCTGCACCGCCTCACCTTTCTGATGCTGAAATTCCTGGAATGCGTGCTTTGGGAGAGCCAAGTTACCGGGCATTTAAAATCGGTTCAGGAACCATCACAGGCGATTTCGCAAGTGCACCTTCTCTTGCCAATGAGTCAAATCCTGCGGGCACTCCTACTAAATTAGCTGGTTTAAACCAGGCTGCCATTGATGCTGCTCAGGATAAACTGTTTAAAGGCACGGCAACTTCTTCTGATTCCAGGAAAGTGGATCGTGTTCGGTTATTCCATGAAATGGCACGTACCATCCAGAATGGTGCAGGCACCTTGATTTCGGATGAGGCGATTGCAAAGTTAATTGATAACAATGATAAAACCATTGCGATCAAGGATATTGCTGCAATTTTAGCAAAAAACTTCAAGTGGGTCTCAGAGCCTGTCAATATTACTCCTGAAGGATTTCCTATCTTTTCAGGACGTCAAATCGCGCCAACAAGCGGAGCAACCGTTGATAGCAGTCAATTAATTCGCGCTTTGAGTATTACGCTTGGGACAGATCCTGTGAAAACAGCGAATCTCTTGACCCAAAGTGAAAATTTTTACTCTATGTTTTCGGGTAATGCGATTAATGCAAATCTTCAGAGACTCCAACAAAAGGGTAGCTTCAACTTAGATGAAGTGGAAGCACAATACCCAGCAACAAAAGAGGGATATAAGGATTTAGTTTTAGGAAATCGCGCAAAAAATATTCCTGCCACTCCTGCTTTTGTTTCGGCTAGTGACGCGATTGCACGCGGGTTAACGGCCGCAATTCCTCAAAATCTTTATGGGCAGACGCTTACCAGTGAAACTAAGGTTAATATTCAGACGGCGTTTTTCTTGCTGAACATGTTGTTGGAACGAACACATCTCATTGAAGATAAAAAAGGGTTCTACACAGAAATCAAAATTAAAACAACAACTCGTTGGCGTCCAAACTTCGAGAACTTTAAAGAACTCGTTCCTAAAAGTTCTGACGTTAGCATTGCCGGTATTATTGCTTCTCTTCTCAATATCACAACGATCCAGAACAGTGCGGCCTTTACGGAAGCCGCAAGTAAAATGAGTGATCCCAAGAAAAATCTTTTGAGCAGTTCTTTGCCTGAACTTCCTGAGTTTAAGGCACAAAACTTAACCCAGTTCTTAGGTACAAATGTCAGTAGTGTGACCGTTCAGTGTACAGTGGGACGCTATGATGGGTTAGATCCAAACGCTGGAATAAACAATTCTGAGGTATTGAATTTAAACTTATTTCCAGTATCTAAGGACAATGGTCAGTTTTTCAAAGGAGAAGCTTTAACCGCTGGAACGGACTATACCCTGGATAAAGGATCCTATGCTAATAAGCAACGGACTTATAGTATGGTCTTGAGTGCTGAAAATAACGTTACTTTTCCTGGAGACTTTGTCATTCGCTTTGGTATTGACAGTTACTCGAATGATTTACCAGAGTTTCAATTCTATATCGATGGTTTTTCTAATGTCATTAATGTCTGTCCCAAGGAATTTCCTTACATGATAGGCTCAGACCAGAAAATGGTGAACATTCCCGGAATGGGATTAACGTCTGATCAACAACGTGGTATAGAATTTGACAGCAAAGGCAAGCCCACCAAGTCTCAGCCAGAAGGCGTGGATCTGAGCAACTTTAAGTTACCAGGTGCTCCTATTATGGTGACCGAAAGTGACGAGACAGCTGGCCGTGGAAAACTGGACTTTTATTTAGTGTCTGTAACGGGTGGAAAATACTCCTTGAAAGTGAAAGACACTACCAATGCCGCTTTTGCTCCGCTTTACCAAACCATGTCTGATACTGAAGGATTGGGTTTTACTTTGACGGTAACGGCAGGTGAGGAATTGCAAGGGATCTCTCCGGTTGTTGGACGCTCATTGCGAACTCAGACATCTTCCTTCAAAGACAAAATCGATGCGAAAACCGCAGCAACTTCAATTACGCTGGATCCTGCGAAATTTATCAATGATCAAGTTTTTCTGTTTAGAGATCCTGATAAAGGATTTTGGGTTATTGAACTACGATTCATAGACGTTATGACGGATCCTAGTGGACAAAAAAGAGCAGTCCTGAATTTTGGGTTTGCTGAAATCAACTCCCGTGGAGAGGTTCAAATTGCAGAAGCAGGATTTAACGCGGGGCCGATCAGTAATCAAGCGTCACAAGCGGGAATTCAGCGTCAAAACCTGGCTTTTGGAGATTGGCTGGTCTTAGAAGCGCCTAGTGGGTTCAATGGTCCACAGCAAGGAGTTATAGCTCCTAAACAAGTGGATTGGGATTCAAACAATTCTCTCGCAGTTGGTTTGGAATCCGCAACCAGTGGGATTTTTATCCGTTATGCAGGAGAATACTTCAATGAGAAGATTTCCAGTGTGGCTGATTTTGGAGCAAACTTTGACTATTCTAAAGTCCCTGTCCGTTTGGACGCAGGTCGAAGTGGTATTACTTTTGTGAAGTTACAATTCAAGCAACAAACCCGCTCTTATGTCATGTCTCCGAAACCCGAATCAGCCATTGGATACATTACTGGTTTAACGGATGGAGATATTGTTGCCATCAGGGAGGGATCAAGTTATGCTTATATGGCACGAGTAGTTCGTAATCGCCCTTCAAATGATCCTCAAGCGAATATGGACATTGGTTTGGAGATTGTGAAATCTGAAAAACAAGTGTTTTGTCTTGGCACAGGTTGTACAACTTCAAGCACCTTGCCCAAATTGTACTATGATGGAGCTCTGCAAACAGCCATAGGAGATGTATTTGACGCGGACTTTGACGGTGTGCCTGCGATTTTTGATCCCAATGATGGGGATCCGAACATCAAGCCAAGTAGCGGTACTGTCGCGAATGCGGGTACCAGTACTAATGCTGGCAGTGCTGGCGTTTCAAGTGGTGGTGGAAGCGGCATCGAAATTACCTCAATTGTCGAAGAAGGAAGTACTACTGGTTCTATAAGCCGTTCATTCATTATTAGAACTCGTGGGGTCTATCCTGGAGATATTCGTTCGGTGACATTACAAAATGCCAGCATTTTCCCCGACGCGACTGAGTATTATACGATTTTTACATGTGACGCTCCAAAGCAAAGTGAAGGAAGTCTAACCGCTCTTACTTGTACGGCAAAAGAGGTCACAGGATTAAAAATTGCTCAGGATTTTGTAAGTTCTGAAGAAGCATCGTTCAAAATCACTCCTTCGCAAAATTCCACATCCTTTACAGCTTTGAAAGGTAAGCGTACTAAATTTGTGGCATCAATAAAATTCCGTAAGTCATTGGACTTGGATGGAAACCCTCTCAAGTGTGGCGCAATGGATTGTGAAGCCCGCCCCTCAATAACGACTGAGTCTCAAATCATGGTTCCTGCGGCAGGGCAAACGATTGTCTTCTCAAATGTTAAAATTCAGGTGGGCGCAGAGTCAGCTCAACTCTTTAGCGAGGTTGAAAAAAACAAAACATCTATTGATATAGGTCGTGACATTGTCATTTCAGCGGATAGTATTTCCGACGCGACGGATTACCAATTGGAGATTTATTGTGCGGGAAAAGAAAGTATGACAGAATTCATTTCTGAATTTCGAGATCACTTATATGAGCCTGCAAAAGGACCTGGTGGTGTTATCAAGAAACCTGAGTTTCGTATTGGTCCACGAATTCCTGGAGGACGTTCATGTGATTTTACCTTGACCTCCTTTTTGAGTACAGCCGGTGAACTCATCGGTGCGAGTATCGCTGATTTTGACGGGATTACCACAACAGGAGGAGCAACTGCCGGTGTTAATAACGAACTCAAGCTTGCAACCAATGACGCTGTTTGTTTTACGAATGGGATGGTTGAATTTGGAGCAACTTGTTCTGATCCAACAAAAGTGCTCTTTACTGTGACGGCTATGACAGACCAAGCTTCGGCATCACTTACTTTTGGTAGTAATGTAGGAAATGCCGCATTTGGAAGCGCACCTACACCTCTGACCGAAGGAAAACTTGATTTTAATAAAACCGCACAAATTAAAATAGACAGTATCACCAAACCGACATGTGGAGAAATTAGTACTGACTCTTATTCAAAACGATGTGGTGTTGAGAAGACTCCAGTTGCCATACTAGAGTCGAATGGTGGAAGTGTATTAACTCTCGCAAGTACCGTTTCTGACTGGTTAATCTTAAAAGATAAAGAACAAGTAACCTCAATAGATTTAAATCAACCAGGGTTTTATAGGCTTGGTCCAAGTGACGGTGCTGTAATTGAGATGGATGGTAATAAAGACTTCATTAATGTCAGATCTGCTTCTAATGAAAGTAAGATTGAGAACGCAGGAGGAACAAGCAAAACCATTAATCCGGGTTCTTTCTTGTATGTTGCGCTTCAGGAACAGCAGGGTGTAGATTTTGACATTCGTTTCATCAACAGTAGTCAGATGAAAGTTGCATGGTTCTTACCTCCGCCTTCCTTTGGTCTGGTTGGAGATCATGATTTTGATGGAGACGGAAACAAGGATGTTTCAGTGGTACAAAGTGGAAATCAATGGACCTTCACTTTTGGCAGCAAGGTCAGTTCCGTTCAGTTTGAAAATCCTCCCGGGGTTTTCACCGCTCTGACTAGAAATGCCATTAATATCTTTGAAAAAACGGTTGACAGCAGTACAAACAATGATGCTCGATTTGATGTATCACTGGATTCCGGTAAATCCTTCAAGTTTGAAGGCCAAAAAATCCAGAGCAATGATCCTCAAGCGGGATGGTTTGAACTCTTCATTGGCCCTGCTGGTGGCGATGGCAATGGAACTAATGGCTCCGAACTGTTCAACGCAAATCTCTTTACTCAAAATGTGGCTCCTGTAACTGCAAAGGTTCTGTTGTTTCAAAATGATTTCTTTAGTGTTGATCAGGCGGGAATCCAACTTGGCGCGGAAATGATCCGTGTCTATCTAAGTGAAAAGAAAGTGAAGTTCAATAATGGATGGAAAATCAATGTTGAAGGCTCTGATGCAACAGAACTTGAGTTGAAATATGGCAAAGGTGGTATTTTCAGAATCTCCAATGCAACGCTTAATCGAGAGTATGACCTTGATATTACCTATCTCTGGATTGATAATGAAGACAATCCAACTGCCGCTGAGATTCAGGTAAGAATATTACCTCCCGGCAACAGTGTGCCCACAGGTCCCGGTGAAGGAGGGGGAAGTTCCTTTGAATCCAGTTTAGGTATTGGAACACATGAGATCTATTATTCCAATAGAAGTTTCTTTGCAGGAAGCACCCCGGCAGGCGATACAAAAATATTGACTTTGACCATCAGCAGTTCTCAAGCCATTTTGGAAAGCGCGGATACAAATACTTTTGATCTTCAGGGACCAGGAGTAGTGAGTGGAAAGGTAACTCAGCCAAGGAAAGATCAGCGAGAAAATTTCTACAATGTGAAGAGTACGAATGCTGATGTCCAAAATTTTGAGTTTGTGATGTATGCAGATCTGCAAGAAGTATCTATTCGTATACAGCCGCCTCCAAGTTTCTTTGAAAGAAATTTATTCCAGAATGACGCGATTGTTTTTTTCCGTGATCAAGATCCGATGGGCAACACTTTTTTGAGAGCGGAAAGTCAATTTGTTTCTAATGAGACTAATCCTCCAAGTGATCTCAATAATGGTGGTTTAGCAGCGGTGATGATGGTAACACGAGCTGGAAAAGCACAGTTGGTTCCTGTGACCGCAAATGGGTGGACAATTACAACTCCTGAGGGCAATAGCGTAGATAATCTGCAAAATAGCGGATTCTATTTCTTGGTTGGAACGGTTGGAGAAGATAATATTTCCTATGGCATGGATGTCAACATTCGTGACAATTCCGCGTATGTCAAACTTCAACCGGGTGGCGGTACTGGTCCTGCCAATGGACCACGCCAATTTCCATTGAATCCAATGAGTGAGAGTGGAATATTTGGAAACGCTGAATTTGAAATCATAAAGGACGGAGAAATTGTCAGTTTGAGTTATCGTCTTGGTATTGATTTAGGTTTTGGTGATTTCTTGACAACCGCTGCTATTTATAAAAAAACCACATCAGGTCCAGAATTAGTACTCGAGTTGGCAACAGCGTCAGACTGGAAATTTGAAGGCGCGTTTGCTTATACTGAAGCAAAGAAAGTCCTGGAAACTTCTCAGGTTTCTGAACTCATGAGTAAAGAAAATCAACTGGTTATTGTTGTATTTTCAAATAATTACGCTGATGGTGTTGTTGAGGGGGGCATCGGATTTGGCGGCAGTTCTGACGGAGGAGGTGACACTAACGGTGGTGGATCGAGCATGAGCTTAGGTCCAGATGATCGAGCCTATGTGATTTTAGGCGAATCAAAAATTGAGATCGCTCGAAGCGGTGAGTCTCTCCCTTCCAATGCATCCATTGTGTTTACTGTCGGAAATGACGCTCTCATCACCTTTGGTCCAGATTGGCATGCAGAGAAGGGGGGCAGTCAAATGGCCACCATTTATGCTATACCCACTGGAGATGAGTATGCGCTAGTGTATGAGGGGAGTACGGTCAAAAATATGAAAGTGAAGCTTGATGGAACTGGTATCAGCGTCGAATTTTTTATGCCTGGTAGCGACGGTGAAAACGGTGGAAACGACACTGGTGGTGATGGTAACGGAACGACATTGAACGTTGGTGATCGTTTGTATGTCATTTTGGGAGGTGACCAGGGATTTAGCATCGCTGGAAATAGCGAAATTTTACCAGACGGTGCATCCGTAATATTTACCGTTGGGAACGGAGGTGCCTTAAATTTTGGTAAATCATGGAATGCGAAAAGGGGGGATCAACTCCCAGAGAGTGTCATTAACACTGTAATGACTGAGGAAACCTATACCATAGTGCATACTAAGGTTGATGGTTCAATGGACAGTCTTTCAGACATAAAGGTTCATAAGACAGAAAGTGGTGGTGTCTATGTCTTGTTCATGCCACCGTCAAATAACAACGGCACCGGTGGTGGTGAATATAGTAACCAGATGCCGGCTCCCGGAGATGTCCTGAAGGATATTTTCATGATTGACAGCACGGGTATGCTTCACTTTGGTGAGGAAATGACTCAAGATCGTCCCAATGAATTAGAATTGCAAGGATCAACTAGAGTCAATATTAGCGGTACAGGGTTAGAGGGTTCTTGGGAAGCGCCTTGTGTGGAAGATATGGAAAATCCAAATGAAACAACCCGAGAAACATTGATCGTGACTGGAAATCAGTTTATCTCAAAAAATTTGAGATATGGTGATGCTAACTGTAAAATGCTTCTGATAGAAGTCGTGTTTTCAGGTACCTTTACAACAGGCAATCATGTCAACACTCCAACTGGAGAGGCTACAGAGATTGATTTCGCACTAACTTCTGTACAAATATTCGCAAAAACTTCAGATATCGTTAATGTTCTGAATCAACAACAAATTTGTGGTTTCACAGACTGGATGTTAGATCAGCCTAAGAATACTGGCGGATTGAATTGCTCAAGCGGTGGTGATGGCGGTGGTGATGGTACCGGTAGTGACAGCGAGGTTACCTTGAACGTTGGCGATCGTTTATACGCCATTTTAGAAAATGGACAAACGATTGAAGTTGCTAGAAGTGGAGAAACTGTACCGACTGGCGCAACAGTAATATTTACTGTCGGGAGTGATGGTTCCTTAAAATTTGGGACATCATGGCATGCAAAAAAGGGTGAGCTACAACCAACGAGTAGCATTACTCCTGGAACGACCGATGAAATCTATACCATAACTTACACTCATGCTGATAATACGACTGACAACGTTACAGACATTAGGATTCATGCAACAACTGGGGGTGTTTATGTTTCTCTCGTAGATGATCCAACAGGTAGCAACGGAGGAGGTGAGAATTCTGTATTTGAATTAGCTAATGGAGATCAAATTTATAGGGATGCTTCAGGCGAACTTCAAAGTGCTGCAGAAAGTGCGGTACCTCCAAATGCAACCTCAATCATTGGATTTTCTGCGGATTTCATTCATTTTTATGCAGGGTTCCGTGTTAAATGGCCACAATTAACAGAATTTATGACTGATGTGGAACAGCCAATGACGAGTTCTATGATATTACAGTTTTTTCAACCTAGTCCGAATGGTTCTGAATATGTCAGTGATTTAAGAATCTCTCTATCAACGACGGGTGTGAAAATTGAGTTTTTGCCTCCAGCAGGGAAGACACAATAACCGCTTAAATAGTCTTTGAATCAATAATGATGAACTGAAGCCAGCGAGTGTGAACGCATTTGCTGGCTTTTTTTGTTTTAAAGCGAATGAAAAAACAACAACCATAAACTCAGACAAAAAGATTGCGACTTTATGTGGAATTCCTATGTTATAGAGGTGAATAATCTCATCAAGGATAAATTAGTGTTAAAAAAACATAGCAAATGAGGATTCATGGTCAGTGATGCACTAAAAAAGCAAGCGGAGGCGGCACGTAACGCTTCAATTACTTTGGCCAATTTGAGCACTACTCAAAAAAATGAAGTACTGAAAGCCATAGCAAGTGAGCTTCGTTTGAATCAAACACGTATTTTGGATGCTAATGAACAGGATTTAGTGCTTGGGCAACAGATGGTAGCTCATAGTGAATTGACAGCCAGTGCTTTCAAGCGTTTAGTGCTCAACAAGGACAAGATTGAGCAAATGGCATTGAATATGGAAAGTGTTGCCAATTTACCGGACCCTGTAGGTAAAATCCAGAAAGGAGTCCTGCTGGATGAAGGACTGGAATTATATCAAGTCACAACACCTATTGGTGTATTAATGGTGATCTTTGAATCCCGTCCTGAAGTGGTGGTACAAATATCAGCCTTAACCATCAAATCGGGTAATGCTGTGATCTTGAAAGGGGGAAAAGAAGCAAACCACTCTAATCAGGTGTTAGTTGAAATTATTAATTCCGTATTAGCCCGCTTTGAGTATTTTCCTGCAAATGCGGTTAACTTAATCCAAACCAGGGAAGAAGTTGCTCAGATTGTTCAAATGAGTGAGTTTATTGATTTGATCATCCCCAGAGGGAGCAATTCCTTAGTTCGTCATATCCAACAAAACTCCCGTGTACCTGTACTAGCTCATGCTGATGGAATATGTCATGTATTTTTGGATAAGGATGCTGATGCTGAAAAAAGCAGAGAAATTGTGATCGACGCCAAGCTTCAGTATCCAGCTGTTTGTAATGCAATGGAAACGCTACTGGTTCATCGAGAGTTTGATTCCGGATTGCTTGCGGAAATCCTGCAAAAACTCCAAGAGTCCGGTGTTGAATTACGGGTATGTGATTCAACTAGAGAGTGTTTAGTTTCCTATCCCCTTTCATTGCAAGAGGCGATAGAAGCAGATTGGGCGACAGAATATACGGATCTGATCCTTTCAGTCAAAATGGTGGATTCTTTGGGTGCGGCTATTGAGCACATCAATCGATATGGGTCAAAGCATACCGATGCGATTGTGACTGAAAATCAAAACAGCGCAGAGCAGTTTATGAACGAGGTAGACGCGTCCAGTGTCTTTTGGAATGCTTCCACCCGTTTTGCAGATGGGTTTCGTTATGGATTTGGTGCCGAAGTGGGAATTAGCACAAGTAAAACCCATGCTCGTGGGCCTGTTGGTCTAGATGGACTGGTTATTTATAAATATAAGCTGTATGGTCAAGGACAAGGGGTTGCTCGTTATAGCAGCAAGGGAAAAACTTTTTTACACCGACCAATGAATTCGTTTGAAATCGAACAACGTTTCCCTTCAATAAAAGGGAAGGACTGAAATAGAATTTAACACTTTTTTTCTTAAGTAGTATTGTGTATATCTTAATAATAATGGGTTGGATCAGATTAGACAGTAAATTTGAACGCAAAAGGGTAGATGAGGTTTTGAATGAAGGAATTTGAGTTTCCCACACAAGAAGCCATCGATAATTTGCGTCATAAGTTTTTTGTTGGTCCAGGTGATGATGACACCTTTCGTAAATGGGGAGATCAGGCTATTCAAATTGCGCTGAAGTGGTTAAAAAATCCGGAAAAACGTAAGATTCATGCGGATATCACACTTCCTGAATTAGCAGAAGCCTTTAGTGATATTCATCTCCCAGAGGTCGGCGCGGAGATAGAGGATGTTTTTGAAGAATGTATCCAAAAGATTTTGAATAACTCAGTCCGTGTTAATAATCCACGCTATATTGGGCACATGACGACGGCAATCCCTTGGTTTTCTGCCGTGGTGGATATTCTCATTACCTCAATCAATCAGAATCAGGTTAAAATTGAAACAGCCTTAGCATCCTCCTTTGTTGAACGGCAAACTATTGCGTGGTTCCATCGTCTGGTTTATGCGAATTCTGACCAATTTTATCAAGATTGCATCCAAAATCACTCCGTTGCGTTGGGGAATATGACCGGTGGAGGAACCTTAGGAAATTTGACGGCGCTGGCTGTTGCAAGAGAAAAACGGTTTCCTGGGGTGCGGGAGAAAGGGATCCTCATAGTAGTTAGAGAGGCTGGATATGAAGACGTAGCGATTCTGGCTTCGAGGAGAGTTCACTATTCCCTGAGAAAATGTGCAGGGGTGCTTGGACTGGGTGAAGCGTCAGTAGTGACTTTACCCGTAGATGATCGTAATGGTATTCGCATCGATGCTCTTGAAAAAAAGATAGAAGAATTGAAAAGAAATAATGTGGCAATTTTAGCGATTATTGGTATTGCGGGAACAACAGAGACTGGTAATATTGATCCCCTTGAAAAAATGGCCATCATTGCGCAGCGTGAAAAAATCTGGTTTCATGTTGATGCCGCATGGGGTGGGGCATTGCTACTGGCAAAAGATTTGAGAGAGCGTTTACGTGGAATAGAACAAGCGGATTCTGTGGTTTTAGATGGCCATAAGCTATTCTATTTGGCATTGGCACATGGAACGGTGTTATTTAAAGAAAAAAACACCTTGGATCTGTTGCGACATAATGCCAATTATATAATCAGAAAAGGCTCTGTTGATCTAGGACAGACTTCGTTGGAAGGTTCGCGGCGTTTTAATGCGTTAAAATTGTGGTTTTCCTTGAAAATGCTGGGAATGGATGGCTACAATGTCTTATTAAAGAAATCCATTCAACTCACAGAGTTAATGAAAAACCTTGTTGACGAAGCTCCTGATTTTGAGCGGACTAGTGAACCGGATATCTGTATTTTGACTTATCGATATGTTCCGGAAGCGTGGATGAAAATATTAGAAAAATATAAACTGGAAGGTAATTTAAAACAGTTATCCAAGATGAATAAAAAACTGAACGTTGTCAATGTAGAGTTACAGAAACGGCAAAGAGAAGCAGGAGAAAGTTTTGTGTCCAGAACCACCTTGGAGTCGGCGGGATATTCACAAGAGATTGTCGTCTTTCGAACCGTTTTGACAAACTTGTTGACCAAATCTCAGTTTTTAAAGGAAATTCTGGAAGAGCAAAGAAAGATTGGACAGGACGTTTTTCTGGAATTGGTTCATGAAGCAGATAGTCTATAAACCTGTCGTTTCAACAAAGTGTTATAAAATTTTATCCAAAGGTGAACTTCCTGATTGAGGTTCATGAACTGTTAACATTCAACATCATAAGGAACAGATGAGACTTATTTTACTAGGCCCGCCTGGTTCTGGAAAAGGAACGCAAGCCCAGAATATTATCAGAGACTATCATATTGTACAACTTTCTACGGGTGATATGCTTCGTGCTGCAGTAACTTCCGGTTCAGAGGTGGGAAGACAGGCAAAGGCTGCGATGGATGCGGGGAAACTCGTAAGTGACGAAATTGTTGTTAATATTATCCGAGAACGTATTCAGCAATCAGATTGTAAGAAAGGATATTTATTGGACGGATTTCCAAGAAATGTCATGCAAGCTCAAAAATTAGATGAAATGTTGTTGAAAAATAACGAAAAAATCGATCAAGTTGTGAGTTTGGCCGTTGATGATACAACTGTCATTAAAAGAATCTCTGGAAGACGGGTACATTCAGGTAGTGGCCGCTCCTATCACATTGAATTTAATCCACCTAAAGTTGCGGGAAAAGATGATGTAACAGGTGAGGATCTGATTCAAAGAGATGATGATAATGAAGCAACGGTGAAAGGTCGGCTGGAAACCTATCACCAACAAACTAAACCTCTTATCCAATATTACGGAGATCGTGGCAATTTGACTACCATCGATGGAATGCTTTCTCCTGATTCTGTTTATCAGCAAATCAAGAAATGTCTTTCATAAATTATTTCATAGAGCATGCTAATTATGGCTTTGAATCCCTTTGCGAAAAAAAAGAAACCTGTTGCGGTGCAGATAATACCTGACGAAAAAACAGAAGTTGAGATGCTTTCTGAGCGTGGATTGATCTCTCTGTTCTATAGAGGGATTGAAATGCAAGCAGAGCGTGAGGATCTGTTGAAGAAAAGTTTTGAGGAAGGAAATACTTTTTTTCAGGAGTTTAATAACACACGGATGCAGTTGGCCTTTGAAAATTTCGGCGAAGACATGAAAAAAGCGCTCTATGAGATCCTGTTTTTTCTACACGTTAATGATCCCAAATATTCTGAGGTAAAATATACAGGAATTGAAATTGAACATATTTATGGGATTGAAAGGGAACATGAATATGAAACCTCTTCAAATCTTTATTTAGAAAGTGCGCCACACGGAGTGAAAGGCATAGACAATTTGCCTGAGATTTTTCGTGAACGTTTTTTTGAATATATCCAATCTGAGTTTAATACACGCCCTTCAGAAGGAAGTGTAAAAGGAATTTGTCCCTTTGTAAGTATTTCATCTTTAGGATCCATTGGAACCGTAGGTCATAAACCGATTGTTTCCGATTTGGATATTCAAGTGCAGTATGAATTGGATCCTTTTTGTTTTGATCTGGAAGATTGGAATGATGAACGAATCATTTTGGCCTTAAAAAAAGAAATTCAGTCTTGGATGAGTGCGATTCGGAGGAACAAAAAAATTCCAGCCGAAAAGTTACAAGATCCCGAGGTTAAAAAAGAATTGCAAAAAATGGCGAATGGACAGGTACGGAAAGCCTTTCCTCAGTTATTTAAGTATCTGCTACTCAAAGAAGGGGAGTATCGGCAAGAATTAAAAAAACCTGATGGTACCAAACTTCGTCAGATGTTTCTTCATGAGATGATGGATTTGATCAAACGCAATCATCAAAAGGAGCATGCGGAGGAGCAAAAAAATCAGCATGAATTGATTAAACAGCGGGTTAATACGATTCAAGACTATATTCAACGTAAATTTCCAAAAGCGGAAATTTACATGTTTTTGTGCGATAATGTAACTTACCGAAAAGGCTATCACGGAACAACGCTGGAATCCAAAGAGGCGTCTGGATCAGCATATGAGTTTATATTAACCTATGATGTGCTTATGCCGGGGATTCAGTTTACTCCAATGATTCCTACACATTTTATCTTACCAAAGATCATCAATGACTCGCCTGCGTTTTACGAGCGTACTCTGGATTATATCCGTTATGGAGCCATTCATCTCTACAAGGATTACGCAGAAATGCTAGTAAATCTTGGAAGTACACCTCGTTTAAAATTAAGATACATTTTAGCTCATGGGGGTGCCATCTATTGGGAGTCGTTTAAAGCGTCTTCAGGAAATTTAGCAAAAGCCCTGTTGAATTTGTTCCGAATTGAAATGCTTCATGAGCCCAAGTATTTGATCATGATTATTGAAATTATCAAGGAACCGAATGTTTTAAATGAGTTTATCAAGGAACCAACTCCAGAGGAGAGGGCTGATAAGGAAAAGCCTTATGGACTTCGATTATGGGAATTATTGGAAATGGAACAGACACACGGGTTGTTACCGAAGGATCCTTGGTGGGTTAAGTATAAGATCTTGAAAATCGCTTTTGGAAATCTGGAATATTTACAAGCAGAAGAGCGTCAAAGAATTTCCAGGATTATTGATTTATGTTTTGGATTGCATATCAAAGTCTCTGAAGTTTTTGTCAAACCAGGAGATACGCGAGTCTTTGCTAGTTACCGGGAAAAATTCTTGGTAGATTTTCTAAATCGTGCCTTTCCTCCAGGCTCAACACAACGAACGTTTCTAGAACATGTGAATATAGGAGAAACGAAAGCTGTAATCGAGTTTGAAAGTGAGATGAAGGAGTTGTTTAAAGCCTCACTTGAACGTGTTTTGGATATTGAAACCCGACATGGGATTCCTGATGAAAGTAATCAAAATGAGTTTAAAATCTGGTATCATTACTACCAAAAGAACTTTGAACCTCCACGGAATATGGTTCGTAGAAGTATTCTCCATCACCTCAAAGTGCCACGTTTACGACTTCAGGCAAGGTATGAAGAAAAATCGAAATTATGGAAATTTCGATCCTTACAAACAGAGAGTAAACTTGGAAAACGATTTGATACATTTGGGGTGTTAGATGACTTACCAGACGAAGTCGATTTAACAACCTCCAGTAGTTTTTTGTATTCGTTGGCGGATTGTATCCTCAATTCCTATTATGGTTATGTGAATCGCGGGTCTCTTAAGGAGCAAAAAACCGCTTTTGAATTTGACTCAGCTTCGATGAAAATTAAAGATCCAGTTGATTCGCGCTTGGCTTATGTCCGTCCTGATAACATTATGCGGTTATCGGACAAAATCACCGAATTTTTTGTGTATCGGACTTATCATTATTTAGACTGTATTCAGGCTCCAAAGCATTATTTAGAGATCTTTTTCATTTATAGTATGATGCGTTTTGGACGTCTTTCGATTTTATATCGCGATAATCTGACCAATTGGTATCTCGATGAGTATGATCATAAAGAATTAAAAATTATGGCCAGTCATCTCGCTGCCAACTATCAGGATACATTCAAAAACAAGGCCTTTCACACGACCATTGCGAGGTTTTTAAGTGAGCGAAAAATATCGCTCAAAGATGAAAAAGTGAAAACAGCCTTCTGGTTCAATCCTAACAGCGCGGAAACGACACACTCCGCAACGAAGGTTGTTGAAAAAGAGGATGATCTTGCAAAGATTTTCAGAAATGCTGTCTATGGTGTTCATGCCAAATAAGAATGGCTTTAGAATAAGCTGCTTGAGTTTTTATCTTTTTTTTCTGTGCCCATCCCAAATATAGCCTTTCAAGAATCATCAAATCTGAATCCGTTTGGAATCTTCCTGCTTGTTGTCATGGACAAAAAGGTGAAAATTTGCTAGAAAAGGCAGCCTTGTTTAATCCTTTTTAAGGAATTATATGGAACAAAATCAAAAAAAGTACGATGTGATTGTGGTTGGCGCAGGGCATGCGGGCTGTGAAGCAGCACTTGCTGCGGCAAGGATTGGTGTTGAAACGCTAATAGTTACCATGTCCAAAGAAACAATAGGACAGATGTCCTGTAATCCTGCCATTGGAGGAATAGGCAAAGGGCATCTGGTTAAAGAAATTGATGCTCTTGGCGGTGAAATGGGAAAGGCCGCAGATGCGACGGGCATTCAGTTTCGGATGCTTAATGGCTCAAAGGGTCCGGCAACCCGGGGTACTCGTTGTCAATCAGAGATGTATGAATATAAAGCATACATGCGTCAGGTTTTTGAAACTCAGGCCCATTTAACCTTGGCAGAGGGGTTGGTTGAGGAGTTGATTTTTGAGGAAAATCAGGTTGTGGGTTTGAAAACTCAAGCTGGAACGGAGTATTTCGGAAAAACCCTTGTGATTACGACAGGAACATTTCTTAATGGCTTGATACACTGCGGAAAGGAACGGGTTGAAGGAGGAAGAATCAATGAACCTCCTGCCAAAAAGTTATCCGGTTCTTTGGCTGAAAAATCAGTTCAAATGGGACGTTTGAAAACGGGAACGCCTGCTCGTTTGGATAAACGTACGATCGATTGGAATAAAACGACAGCCCATCATGGAGATACGCCCATTCGAAAATTTTCTTTTTGGGATTCTGAAATTCGCTTGCCACAGGTGCCTTGTCATATTACCTATACCAATGCGTCAACACACGAAGTTATCAAAAAGAACCTGATGCTCTCCGCACTCTACGGTGGCGCAATCAAAGGAATTGGTCCGAGATACTGTCCGTCTATTGAGGATAAAGTTGTAAAGTTTGCTGATAAATTAAGGCATCAAATCTTTTTGGAACCGACAGGACTCAACAGTCTTGAAATCTATCCGAATGGTTTATCCACAAGTATGCCTGCGACAATACAATTAGAGTTTCTAAGAACCATTGAGGGCTTGGAAAATGTGGAGATGATTCGTCCTGGATATGCCATTGAATATGACTATGTCTTTCCTACTCAATTGCATCAAACATTGGAAATGAAAGATATCCATAATTTATTTATGGCTGGACAAATCAATGGAACCACCGGTTATGAAGAAGCAGCAGCACAAGGACTTATTGCGGGAATTAATGCCGCATTAAAAGTTAAAAAGGAACCGCCCTTAATCATCAAACGAAGTGAAGCTTATATTGGGGTGTTGATTGATGATCTCATCACAAAAGGGACCAACGAACCTTACAGGGTTTTCACATCACGCGCAGAATATCGCTTGATATTAAGGGAAGATAATGCGGATCAAAGGTTAAGTGAAAAGGGCTTCAGAGCAGGTTTACTGCCTGAGGAATATTATCGTAGGGTTGAGGAAAAGAAAGAAAAAATTGTTCAGCTTTCCCAATACATTGAGACTCTCAAAATTGCACCGGAGGCCCAAGTTAATCAAGCCTTGGAGGATCGAGGAGAAGCCCCCCTTAAACAAACGGTGACCGTCGCCGCTTTATTAAAGCGTCCTGGTATTAATATTGAGTCGTTACGGTCATTTCCATTACTTGGAGACGATACGCTCTGGAACGAGTATCAACCCGTGGTGAGAGAGCAGGTGGAGACAGATATCAAATATGAAGGGTATATCGCCCGTCAACATCAGGAGTTGAAACAATTCAATGAATTGGAACGGGTAAAATTACCATTAGAACTCAATTACAACACTATTCCAGGATTATCACTGGAAGTGATAGAGAAGTTTAAAGCATTTCGTCCGGCCAATTTAGGATTAGCAAGCAGAATCAGTGGGATGACTCCAGCCGCCATTAATGTGATTCAAATTTATTTGAAAAATCAACAAACACAGCGGGCAAAAGCATCTCGGATCCAGTAACTTTTTAAAAGCCTAAAAAGCAATAATCATTTACAAGAGCAATCACATGCATCGCTATTTAAAAAATGTGTTAGACGGAGGAAGGCTGTCATTTGAAGAGGGTTTAGAGGTACTGACTCATTTTGACTGGTTGGAGTTGGCTAAGGCTGCTTGGGAATTTCGTTGTATGAAACACGGAGATCAATACGCTTCATATACGATGTTTCGGATTATCAACTATACCAATGCTTGTGTGGTTGATTGCAAGTTTTGTAGTTTTCAGAAGGAATTGGGACACAAATCTGTTTATGTCTTGAGTAAAGATGACGTTTGTCAAAAAGTTGAAGAAGCCTTGAAACAAGGAGCAAATCAGATGTTTTTTCAAGGGGGAGTTCATCCTGGCCTTCCTTTGGAATATTATACGGATATTATTGTTCATGTTAAACAGCAGTACGGGATTAATATTCGGGCCTTTTCTCCTGTTGAAATCTTGGGAATCAGCCAAGTAACAAAGCGTCCGATTGAAGAGGTGTTAGCGTTATTGAAGAAGGCAGGAGTCGATTCTATACCCGGTGCAGGTGCAGAATTGCTGGTGGAACGTATGCGTCAAGAGTTATCCCCCAATAAATGTACCGTTGAGGAATGGTGTTCCATTATGGAAGAATGTCATCGTCATGGTTTACCAGGTTCCGCGACAATGGTTGTAGGGGGAGGTGAACGTTTGGATGAAATTGTGATGCACCTTGAGGCAGTGCGAAATATTCAAGATCATACAGGCGGGTTTCACGCCTTTATCCTATGGGTTTATCAGCAACAAACCAAGCGTTTTAAAATCCAAAAAATGAGGCCGGATCAATTCTTTAAAATCCTTGCGTTTTCACGTTTGTATTTGGAAAACATTGAGAATCTTGAGATCAGTGTGATGGTTATGGGCAAGGATTTGAGCAAAATTGCACTCCGTATTGGAGCTAATGACATCAGTTCCGCAGTTTTAGAAGAGAACGTGTTAAAATCTTTTGGAGTCCGAACAGAAGAAGAGGCTTGTGCTTATTTGAAGGAAGCGGGATTTGTTCCTCAGCGACGGGATTTCAATTATCAGGTAATTTAGACATGACTTCTACTTCAAAATACACGTTTCAGCTCCCCAAAAATCGTTACCGCATGAGTATTTACAATCATTTTATTCGGGAGATGATTCTTATCTGGGCTAGTTTGATAGGCGTTTTTACAGCAGGACGATTGTATTTTTTTTTCGATTTCCTGCCTTCCGGTTTTTTCGAAAAAGTTTCTTGGGGAGAGCTGCTTGAAACCTTTCTCTTGGCGGCACGTCTGGATATATCTGTTTCTACCATCTTATTAGCGCCTCCTTTTCTGCTGACTTTGATGGGATGGTGGATTATTCCAAATTTTCAAAAAATATATTATTGGCTCTTACAGTTTTGGATGGCAATCGCTCTGTTTTTCAGTGTGTGTTTGATTGAGCTTGCCCATCAGTATTATTACAATTTTCAGGATCATTTTAATGTTTTATTTTGGGAGTTTTGGACCAATCAGGAAAATGCAGACTTGGTTTTAGCCGGAATATCAGACGAAGTTCCGATTCCTAAAGTGGTGATCGGCTTATTGGGGTTGGGATTGATTGGAGTCTTTCTAAATCGCTTCTTGAAGCGTATTGTTCCTCGATTTAAGATCACAGCATTACAGCATCCTGCCTGGGTGGTGATGTGGTTCTTTTTGTTCCTTTTAGGAGTAAGAGCAACGTTTGAGCGGCCCTTATTAATTCAGTATAAATATTTTAAATTATCACAACCTCATTTGAATTTTACCAATAGTAACCCCATGATCGCTCTTTATTCCAGTTGGGAGAATGACTTTCTGCCAGTGGTTGCGCGTCAACAGCAGATGAAAAGTTTAAGGGCAGACAAAGGAGGACGTCTGGATTTTTCAAAGCAGAATGTAAAACGTGATTTTGAGTTTTATGCGTCTTTAGATGAATTAAGGAGTATTAAAGACTATGGTCCCTATTGGGCCATGGAATATCAAGTTCCCGGATTGCGATCTCAGTATTTAACAAAAAAACCAAAGCATATTGTCCTGTTGTTTATGGAATCGTTCTCGGATTGGGTGACTCGGTTAGAGGAAGACGGATTTAATCAAATTACAGCAAGCAATTTGATAGAGTTAAGAAAACAGTCCGTTTCGTTTGAGGATTACTTCCCTGCGGGCACCGTAACCATGCATAACATCATGAAAGCGGTGTTGGGGATTCCTGGATTTTCTTCAGGGTTTCCCCTGGAGTTTACCTTCCCGGAGGTTTACAAACCCTTTCCGTATAGTTTACCCAAAATGATGAAGAAACTTGGGTATGTTCCTCGGTTTTTTTATGGAGGATCGCTGAAATGGCATGATATGTATTATTCCCTATCACGATGGGGGTTTGAGGAAAATTTTGGAGAGCATCATATCAACAGTAAGGATAAACCCGATTTTGGCGCTTATGATGGGGATTTGTTTGAACTCCTTCATGAAAAGTTACTTGAAGCGCAAAAACCAACCTTTAATATGGTTATGACCTTGAGCAATCATGCTCCTTTTCGCGTTCCAGATGATTTCCAGGTTTCTCAACAGCTTAAAATTCCCAAGTTTTTGCAGGATCGGTTGAATAATGATCAATATTTTTATAAGCGTTTTCGAACCTTTGCCTATTCTGATTTTGCATTGGGGCAATACTTTGAAAAAGCGAAAAAGGCACCGTATTTTAATGAAACGTTATTTATTATCACAGGGGATCACCCCATTCACGGGGGTTTTAGATGGAAACCTGAAGATAAATACCGAATTTCAAAAATTCCTTTGCTTTTTTATGCGCCGACTCTGCTCAAAAATCCGATTGCCATAAAGCAGGAACGAGGCACTCATTTGGATTTATTGCCCACCTTAATGTCCCTTCTTCTTGATGAGCCGAAAACCATTCATAGTTGGGGCCGTTCGCTTTTTTATCCTTCATCTCAGCAGTATTTGAATGCGTTTTGGATTGATTGCATAAAAAAAATGTGTTTTGACCATGAAGAAACGTATCAAATAGAAACCGATCAGAATTTAAAATTTTGCCAGAGTGCCTTATGCAACGAGGAATCCAAGGCACTTCGTCAAGAGATTGACGCTTATGCCCGCTCAGGGTTGCATTATTTTTTTAATTATGAACCCTGAACCCAAATTGGTGCTTAATCCTCCACTTTTTTGATTGAAAATTCGGGTTGAAGTGTTTTTCTCCAGTGGACAAGCAATTCCGCAAGAAATCCTGTGACCAGAATTTGTGTTCCGACGGCAATAGCCAAGAAACTGACGGCAAGTAAGGGACTGCTTCCGATTGAGATCCCCCAAATCCATCGCCCAAAAAAGAGATAGATGAAAGTGAGTATTCCTGAAAAGATGGTCAAGACGCCTATCGAACCAAAAAGGTGCATAGGACGGACGAGGTAGGTTGTTAAAAATAAAACGGTCAAAAGGTCGAGGGCTCCCCGAGCATAGCGTTCAAAACGATATTTTGACGAATCATGAAGACGAGGATGGTGAGTCACAGGAATTTCAGTGACTTTGAACCCTCGTTTATGAGCAAGAAAAGGAGTGTATCGGTGCATATCACCATAGAGCACAATTTCCTCGAGAACTTCTCGCCGGTACGCTTTGTAGCCGCAATTAAAATCGTGAATGTTCAATCCACTCATTTTGGATGTCACCGAATTGAAAAATTTAGAAGGAAGACGTTTTTCCAAGGGATCCTGACGATTCACTCTCCATCCACAGACCATATCAAACCCCTCATCCATAGCTTTAAGGAAGCTTGGTAAATCCTGAGGGTCATTTTGTAAATCAGCATCCAAGGTTACAATGATTTGACCTCGGGCTTTTTGTATTCCCGCAAAAAGGGCAGCAGATTTTCCAAAATTTTTACGCAAGATAATGATAATAATTTTGATCGAACTTTGATCCTGTAATTCCTTCAATAGTTGCGGTGATCTGTCAGTACTTCCATCATCAATGAAGATAATTTCCGCAGACTTTTTTTGAGTTTTTAAGATGGACTGAATGGATTCTACCAGTCGGGTTAGAGAACTTTGCTCATTGTAAACTGGAATGACAAATGAGAGGTCACAGGTTTTACTCATAGTTGTGTTTCTTGATCGTGGTTAAGGGACTCGGAGCAACAAAAGACAAACTTATAAAATGGAGCAACTCGATAAGAAAACAAGTCAAATCGGAGGAGGTATGATGGTCGAAGCTATTCAAATCGGGCGCTGATTCCAATATTAAAGCGATATTCACTATAGCTGTAGCTTTGTAAAGAGCTTTGGTCGGAAAGAATCATTGCATGCCAACGATATGAGTGATTACCCGCTATTGGATAATATTCTGTTCCAATGTGCAGCTCGCGTCTGTTCTTCAAATCTTGAGCTTGGGATTCTGATTGGGACGATTTATCATAAATCCATTTGAGAAAGGGGAAAAGCTCTCCTTTTTCTTCTGAAAGCTCACTTTCATTTTGGCGAATAAATAAGATAAAGGATTCATTTTGATGTTTGACAAGATTTCCGTCACCATTGTTTCCAACAAATTCGCCTTGAAGGAAATCAATATCAAAGGTGAACTGGGTCCAGTTGATTTTGGTCCCCAAGGAAATCATAGTTTTAGGCTGGAAATATTTCCAATCAGGGCCACAGGGCGGAGAAGAGAGGTCGCATAAACGATTTTGAGGAAAAGACCCGATTTGAACGATGGTTTCAAACAACCCTTCCATCACGGTTCCATACCAGGCAAGGTTGAACGCCGCCTCTGATTGCGTTGAGTTACCTCCTCCGGGCTGGTTGAGGAATTGAAAAATCAAGACATGTTCTTTCAATCCTGAGGCATCGGGTTCATAAATAGCACTCAAACCAACTTCATAAAGTCCTTGCAGACGTTCACCCATTTTGGAATATTTCAAGACATCCATACTGTTATAACTGCCTTCTCTTCCGCCTTGTAATACAAATTGTTTTCCCAAACGGAGGTTTAAGCCTTGGCTCAAAGAAGATTGAATATACCAATACTCCAATCCCAAGCTGGTACCATCGGTTTGTCCCTCAAATGATTCATTCCATCTCAAACGCATACGATAGGAAAGTTTTGAGCTGAAATCTCCGCTCATGTTGAGATGAGCTCGTTGGACTTTAAACAAATAAACCAATTGATTAGGAGTTGGATCGTATTGAGAATCACTTTGTCGGATTTCTGCATCTGTTCGAAATTCAACACTAAGGGACGGAGCCATTTGTGCTAAAGAGGCAGAAGGTATGGCAAGGCACCCTAGCATAAAAAATATTCCCAAATTGAGGGAATTACGAAACCATTTGTCAAAATAATTATTATTCATAGTTTCCAGGGAACGACGGTAATGCTCTGCTATTAACAAGTGTTGAATTGTGATGATGATTAAAATTTATAGTGCAACGCTACTTGGACCGCATTGAGATTCAGATTCCATTGATAATTAATTTGCGAGAAAAACCCTTTTACTCGTCCTTCTGCCATAAGAGCATTCACGTCATTACGATACTGCACAAAATTATAGCCACAATAAACGGTCGCTCCGCCTGCAAATAGAGGCAGCATGCGGTTAATATCTTCAGTAAAAGGGGTGAAATTATTGTTTAAGATAATTAATGTCGCAACACCTGCACCAAGAGTCGCATATTGCCATCGTGTTTTGGACACTTTTGCTGTCTCTAAACTGGCCTCCCATCGATCTTTACCCGTATTTTGTGTTTCCAGAAATTCAGGTGTGAGTTGCAAAGGACGGCGAGGAGGAACTAAACGTCTTTGAGAATCCAGCTCTCTGCGTGTTTCAGAAATGAGTTGGATTTGTTTAGCAAAATTAATGAATGTTTTAATTAACGCCCCACTTTGAACATCTTCCAGCGATTGCATAACGATGGCCTCAGAACTATGGTCATTAATTCTGTGAACCTGTGCAATAGCAATATTGACTTGAGACAAACCTAAGGGCTGACCATCAAGTTCAGAGGTTTGGGAGGATTGTTTGTAAATAACCAGTTGATGGCCAATTTTCAATCCGTGAGCTCTGCCTAAATCGATAGAAATTTCTTTTTCCTTAATACTTAACACGTGCCCTCGTAACTGAGTGCTTTCAGAAACCCTTACCGCCAGTTGAAACAAAGCATCATGCATATTGTCGTCAGTAAATTGAACCTCATCATTGAAAATATTGATGTTGGTAATGACATCAACCATGTTGACGGTCAGTACCATCCCTTCTTGTTCTTCAGAGAGATCATCCAGAATGGTTTGAGTGCGGATTTTTCCTACTAAGACCATATCTGCATTTAAGCGTTTTCCGATATCAATCCCGCAGGCGATATCATTGCAATCGGCCATGCTTGGATTTCGCGCACGGATTTGAGCACTCCATTCAGAAGGCCCCACGAGAGTGAAGTGGTTAGTATTGGAAAGATTGAGATAAAGAGCTTTTAATATTTCTTCTGATGCCGTTTCCGTCATCCCCATCGGAACCAATGTGAGCAGAAGAATTTTGATACGTCCATCTTCACTGAATCCACTGACTAATTCATTGTCAAAGCTATAGGACTCTTGTTGGAAAAAACTGGATTGAGCAAGACTGGTGGATGTCCAACTAAGCAAGCCGATATTGATAGAAAGCAGAAAGACGCATATTTTTTTGCTCATTCATCGAATTCCATTTTACGGAGATCCTTGATGAAGATCTCAAGTTATCCAAAATCGGTATCGGTATTGACTTTGGAATTTGGTTCTAGTCCAAATTTTTACTTTTTCCGACTGTAAAAGAATGGTTATGACTGTCCCGCTGATCTCTGCTTCGTCAAACAGCAAATAATTCTACTTTCTGATTTTGTAAAAGGGAGTAGTGATTGATGTCTCTCCTCAACTTGGAACAGGAAAATTTTTCCTTCTACGCAAGCTATTCGGCAGAGGTTCTTTGGTCTATTTTATCTGTTATTACAACAGCGTAGTCGCTTAAAGACCGTGGCAGTTTTTCTGTTTAAAAGCCGCAATTCCCTCCTCCTGTTCCAAGCAAGAAAAAGGCCAAACCCGGGATCTGAGCAAGGTAGATCACCTCCTCAGCAGGGATCCACAGGCAGGCGACGTTTACGCCGTAAGTGCGTTTCGTTAACCTGATTAATTATTTTCATCCATTCCTGGACATGATAATGATCGTGTCCAAAACGATCCGGATGATATTTTTTAATCAAATTCCGGTATTGAAATTTAACATCCTTTAACCGTATGGTTTTAAAACGTTTTAAATCACTGAAAAACTCTTGTTCGGAGGGTAAACGGGGTCTATCTTCTGACTCATCACTTTCGTCCAAAGTATCTGTGCTCGCTTTAGGAATTCTCACAACCTCTATCCTATAATTATGGATATATTCTGAAGTTGAAAATCCCGCTTTTTTCAAAGCCTTGGAGTGGAGTATGAGAAGCTTATCATGTCTGGAAATAGTCTCTTCAGTCTCATCAGCACATGATTCCTGGGCAACATCCTCAACAACAATACTTTTTTGAAAATCCTGTAAGGTCACCGTACGAAATTTTGAGCCAATATACACGTGGCGTTCAATTCCATCAATTGCAGTTGAGGCAAAATAATAAGGAGAGTGTTTTTTTCCAGAACAACAAAGGGAACAGTCATTTTTTTTACAAGAGCGAACTTCCTGATAGTAATCTATCACGATTTTTTGTGAACTTGATGGTTGCATCCCTTCCTCTCAACACACTAAAGTTAAGAAATATCTGACTTGTAGGTTCTCATTCAAAAAGAAGGCCACTCCTTGACTGGTCACAAACCAATACCAATACCTTATATCTCGAGTCATCAAAAAGAAGGCAGGTTCCACTTGCAATAAAATCAGCAGTGAGCCCTTAAAAGAGCTCACTGAAAGAAACTAGCTCTTTTGATTTTTAATCGTTTTGTATAAGTCAAAAGCTTTTTCAGGGGTTTCCTGATCATGAACCACCGCCCTCACCGCTTGTATCATTCCCACAGGAGACTCAGACTGAAAAATATTCCGTCCCATATCGACACCACTGGCTCCTTGTTGAATTGCCTTGTAGGCCATTTTTAATGCATCCAACTCCGGTTGTTTCTTTCCTCCTGCAATCACAATCGGAACAGGACAACAAGACGTAACCGTTTCAAAACCTTCCTCAATATAATAGGTTTTAACGTAATGTGCCCCGAGTTCAGCACAAATACGTGTAGCCAGACGGAAATACTTTGCGTCTCTGGCCATGTTTTTACCCACGGCAGTCACGGCCAATGTCGGAATGCCATACCGCATTCCCCTATCAACCAAACGAGTCATGTTGATGATGGATTGCTTTTCATATTCTCCTCCTACAAAAACCTGAACAGCCATCGCGCTGGCATTGACTCGAATGGAGTCCTCAATATCCACCGCAATGTCTTCGTTGGAAAGTTCCTTGAGGATACTAGGCCCCCCGGAAGCGCGAAGCACAATGGAATTGGTTGCCGAAGCAGGAATCATACTTCTTAAAATTCCCCGGGTCAACATCAAGGTATCCGCATAAGGAATTAAAGGAAGAATAGTCACATCAATACGTTCCAGGCCAGTCGTCGGACCTTGGAAGTATCCATGATCAAAAGCCAACATCACCGTTCGTCCGGTTTTGGGATTAAAGATTTGTGCTAATCTGTTTTTCATTCCCCAATCCAAAGAATTCGATCCTTTCAAAAAGAAACCTTCGGTTACTTGAGGGATCTCTGTATAATAATTTTTGATTTCCTGTTCATCGGCTTCAGGCATAATTATTTCCTTTCATCTAGATTGTTTTGAAACATTTTAAATTTAAAATAGATTTCCATCATCCTCTTTAACCAAGATCCCAAAGGATTGCTCTTTGGGATCTTTAAAAACGTCGACGCCTTGAGAATGGCAGGATTTGCTTTAACGGGGTGCGGCAGAAGGAACCCCTCCATCAACCGGAATGGTAGCACCGGTTGTAGGACTTTGATTACTCGCAAAAAAGACGACAACATTTCCAACATGTTCCGGAAGTACAGAAATTTTCAGCAAATTCCTTTGACGATAATACTCTTTCAGCCCCTCAGGATCTAAGCCCCTGGACTTCATCCGATCAGGTCCAATCAAATCCCATAGTTTTGAAGAAACCTTTTGATCTCCAAACACGGCATCAGGATTCACCATATTCACTCGCACTCCATATTCTGCCAATTCCAATGAAGCAATTCTGGATATTTGGTGAGCAGCGGCCTTAGAGGCGCTGTAAGCACCGAATGCGGCTCCGGGGTCAAAAACATTTTTAGAGCTGATCAAAACAATGTTCCCTCCGGTTCCTTGCCGTCTAAAGATAGGAATAGACGCTTTAATCACATTAAAAGTTCCCATCAGGTTAACCGCAAGGACTTGTTGAAACTTGGCAGGATCCAGGGTTTCAATTTTAGCAACATGGGCAATACCGGCATTTGGAACCAGTAAATCCAACCCTCCTAACTCATAACTGACTTCATCAAACGCCTTCTGAATGGCGTCATAATTCGTCACATCCATCACCAAAGACGCCACTCGGCTTTCATGATATCGTTCCACCAACAGTGAGTGAGCTTTTTGGACCAGAGGCGCGTCAATATCCGCAAGAACCACAACAGCACCGGCCGCCAGCAGACGGTCCGCAATACCAAAACCGATGGCCCCCCCGGCACCTGTAATCAAAGCAACTTGCCCTTGTAAGGGTAACGGAGCAACTCTGCCGAGTTTTCTTTGTTGAAAAACCCAATATTCCATCTCAAAAACGTGAAATTCTTCAATTGCCTCATAGCCTCCCATGCTTTCCGCATGAAGTTTTACTTCTATCGTATGTTTTGCAATATCCGAGGCAACTTGTGCCGCTTTTCTCGTTTCTCCCAAGGCAACAATGCCTATGCCTGAAACCAAAAAAACTCTTGGAAGCGAATCTAATTTCTGCAAACCTGACTGATTTTTTGAGTAATTCGCAAAATATTGATCGTACTCAAGGATATACTGCTGAACCGCATGTTCCACAACGTGCTTCAGTTCACTATCGTCTTCAGGGAGATGTTCGAGGAAAATAAATTTGTTTTTTGTCCGAATCGCATGATCGGGAGTGATGACTCCACTTTGACACAAAGAGTGAGCATCCGGAGACTGAGAAGCCTGAATCAACAAGGGATGCGCCTGGACATCCGCATAAAAACGATGCCACTGTCCATCGGTTTCCTGATAGGCACATGCGCCTCGAATTGTCTGAATCACTCTTGCCGCCCGACTTTTATTAATAGAGTCAGGTGTCGTTCCAAGCGCGAAGCGGTCTTTGGCTTTTTTCTCTATGTACCGTTCTGCTCGATCCACATATTCGATCATTCGTTCATAGGAAGTTTTTGCCTCATCTCCAAAAGTAAAAATGCCATGATTCAAAATCACAATCGCTTCGAGCTCTGGATTTTCGTCATATAATTGCGCAACACTTTTAGCCAAAGGTAAGCCGGAAATAACATAAGGAAGGATTCCCACTCGCGATCCCAAAGCATCTTTTATAAGAAACTCTCCATTGTTCTGATTAGTTAGGGTCAGAATGCTGTCGGCATGAGTGTGATCCACATATTTATGGGGAAGAAAGGCATGAAGCAAGGCTTCTACAGAAGGAGCGAGCAAGGTCGCCTGAATTTGATGTGTCTGTAATTGATTTTCCATTGCCAGATCAGAAAGTACCTCCAAACGTCGGAGTTTTTGAAGATGTTTGAGATCCAAGCCTACAAAGCCTTTGACATCAATACGTCCTAAATCAACCCCGCTGCCCTTAACATACAAAACCTCCTGTTCCTCGCCAAAGAGATCTTTGATTTTAAGCTTTACAGAAGTATTGCCCCCTCCATGAAGAACCAAATTCGGCTCTGCGCCCAGCAATCTTGATGTATAAACTCGAATTTCTAACGAATCCCCTTGGCATTGGGAGGCGTCTTGTTCATTCCAAAGATTTTTCATACTCCTCACTCATTGACATAATTACGAATCAAATCCTCATAACTTTCCCGTTGACGTATTAAACGGGAAGTCCCTCCATTCACCAGAACTTCTGGGGGACGTGATCGCATGTTATATTGAGAACTCATCGCCATACCATAGGCGCCAACATCCGCAATGGCAATATGATCTCCTAGTTGTAGTCTGGGAATGAGTCGTTCGATTTGATCCTTATTGCTGCGCGAAAAGATATCTCCACTCTCACAAATATTGCCCACAATCACCACAGATTCTTCTTCACCTTGCATACGGGAAGCATTATAAATTTTATGATAGGAACCGTACATTGTGGGACGGACCAAATGATTGAACCCTGAATTAACTCCAGCAAAACGATATCGTGGCGTTGTTTTCAGGGTATTCACAGTAGCAATAAGAAATCCTGCTGAGGCCACCAAAAACCGTCCCGGCTCAATCTTCATATTCAAAGAACAGCCATAGTTCTCACAAAAATCTGAAAAACGCTCACTCATTCTTTTACCCAGGTCCTCAACATTCAGAGGTTGTTGCTCCGATTTATAAGGAATAGCAAAGCCACCACCAAAATCGATAAACTGCAACCCAGGTATCTGACGAGCCACGTTGAGGGTCATGTCCATGGCCTCTAACATCGGCTCCGCTTCAAATATGCCTGTTCCAATGTGCGAATGGATTCCATTAATAGAAAGCCCAGATTGTTTTGCAATGTTTATGGCCTGATCCATTTGATCATAATAAATACCAAATTTTGATTGGGGCCCTCCTGTGATGCAGTGCGCGTGATATCCTGCCCCGATCCCAGGATTAATCCGAATCGATACTTTGCCTCCAAGATTCAATTGCCCCAAACGCTCCAGCCAGGTTAACGATTCTATATTGATTGCAACCTTCTGTTCCAAGCAGTATTCCAACTCTTCTTGGGTAATATTATTCCCTGTAAACAGAATCTGCGCAGGAGAAAACCCCGTTTCCAAAGCCAAGCGAACCTCAAAAGGTGAAACAGCATCAATCCAGGATCCCTCCTGAAGCAAAATGCGAAGAATTGCAGGATTGGAATTCGCCTTCATGGCATAATGCACGTGCAGGGAAACATGCGGAAAACTTTCCGCAAGCTGTCTATATTGAGAGCGTATCACCTGTTCATCATAGACATAAACTGGAGAGCCGTACTGTTGAACAATTTCATTTGTGGAAACCTCTCCAATCCACAGTGTGTTATCAATAATTTCCATTTACTCGATATATATAAAAATTAATTAAACTTAGGCATGAATTTCGCTACAACGATCAATAGTGGAGTTACAGATCGAATACTTTTAACATGAACAATCCCCCTCAAGGGAAGTATTTTTCTACCATCTGATCGGATTATTGACCTCTGAAATGCCTAACGGGAATGAACTGATTGGTAGGAACAACATAGGAAATCTCCTTGAAATCGCAAGCAGATTCACCATTTTTCCTATTATTATAGTGACAAATGTCAAAAAAGGTTTTTCCTTATTAAAAAATCGGAGCATCTTCAGGATTCCTGCATGGGACTTGAACAAGACGAAATAGCTGATGGCAGCGTTAAAGGAGGTTCAAACAAAGAGCTGGAAGTCCGCTAGCATCCGATGACGGTAAGTACGATATTATTCTAAATTTAAATGGATCTCCGCTCTTCCTCGTGGTATCGAAAAACTCAAGGTTGAGTGGTCAAGAGCAGAGAATTCAGCAAACATCTCAAGACAACAAGAGGTTGAATGGAAAAAGCAAAAACGTCTAAAGTAATAATATTATGGGGTAGTTTAATTGCACTCTTCGTGATCATCATCATCTTTCTGCTATTCCAAATGTCACCTCGACGGGGTGCCCAACTTGTGCCAAGCACCGAACAATCCTTTCCTATAGCAACGGACGCCGGGATAGTTGAAGAACTGTCCGAGCCTGATTCCCCTTCAACACCAGAGGTACAGGTACCTCCTGAGACTGAAACAATATCAGAAAATACTCCCAAAGAAGCTCCCCCCGTAGCTAGTAAAATACCCAGTCCTTCACTCAATATTCCACCACTCAAAAATGTAGATCAAGCAAGACTCTTGGAGACAGGAGAACGTTTCTGGGATATTATTCCATTTAAAGAGCACAAGGGGTTGGACTATCCGCATTGGCAAACAATCTTGATCGAAAACCAAACCAAATTAGATTTTACGATATTTCCCAAAAATCCCGCATCCAAATGGGACCTTTTATGGGAAGGAAAGAAACTTAAAATCCAGTTTCCTGAAGAAAAATCAGATCAGAAGGATATTTTATCAAGGAAGAAACAAGGTAAGTATTCAGTACAGATGGCGTCGATTGAGGAAGATCGTTTTTCTGTTGCTGTAGGACTCACACAAAAATTGATTCACGATGGATATTACGCGTATCTCATCAAAACAGAGACACAATACCAAAAGAAGTATTGGTACCGAGTTCGAGTCGGTTTTTTCAAAACTACGGATGAAGCTCAAACTATTGGACAAGAAATTTACTACCGTTATAAGGATGAAACTGATTTTCCCCAAAATTATTGGGCCGTTCTTCCTTCTTCACAAGAGCTATCCAAGGAGTTGATTGATTTACGTGCCCCCATCAACAAACCGTGGGTGTTAGAACTTCCATACTATTCTTCTGCCCAGAATGCCATAAAAGACTTGCCTCTATTTAGTGCCAAAACAGACTTTGCTTATATTTCCCAAAGATGGAACACCGAGACAAAACAAGTTGAATACCGAACTCGTATTGGTTTTTTTGAAACAGATGAGGAAGCAAAGAAGAAACTGAAAGCTCTTGCGCCACTTCACGAAGCCTTCGCAAGAACCCAAGTAGTTCAAATGCAAACCCCGTAGGAGACTGAAGACAGGGTGCGCTTTAGAGTAAGGCGCACCAAAAAATTGGTTATGACTTACTGAATACACCGACCAATGGACCCCAATTTACAAGGACTGCCATTACTCCAAGTAGCCTCACTCAGATTAGCCCCCTTAAGATTCGTATCTTTAAGATTGGCGTATTTTAAATTCGCCTTTATCAAGAGACATCCCATCAAAATCGCCCCTGAAAGATCAGCCCCTGACAAATCAGCCGATTCCAAATTAGATTTTGTAAAATTTGCCTTTTGTAAATCGGCGCCCGCAAGATTTGCACTTTGGAAATTAGCATCAATGACTGTTGCGCCTTCTAAAGAGGCTCTCTGCAAATCGGTTCCACGAAGATTTGCGCCCGAGAGATCCACTTGTTTTAAATTACTCCCATTCAATTTGATCCCCTCAAGATTCACATTTTGCAAATTCCCTTTTTGCAAATTGGCACCAATCAAATTCACCCCTCTCAGATCCACTCCTTGAAGGCTTGCGCCCTGGAGATTGGCCTCTTCCAAATCGGCACCTTCAAGGGATTTTCCTTCAAAATCCGTCTGCTTGGAAGAATGCAAGCCCAATCCCATAGAGGTTGACGTTCCTCCCACATTCACATTGGCAAACTCAACCCCCTGAAGATTCGCATATTGTAAATTAACCCGCTTCAAAGATGCCGCAGTAAAATTAGCCCCTGTCAAATCAACCCCTGTTAAATTTGCACCTCGAAGATTAGCCTTATAAAAGTTGACCCCTTGCAAATCTGAACCAGCTAAATCAGCGTCCTCCAAATTAGCCCGATCCAATTTAGCCCTTCTAAGCAAAACACCCTGCAATAATGTACCTCTTAAATTTGCCCCTGTTAAATCTGAGCGAGTCAGATCCACCTCGGAAAGATCAATTCCCTCCATATTGGCATTTTTCAAATCACAATCAATGCACTTACGAGTCTGTTTCAACCGTATTATATTTTCAACAGTTCCTGAAGCACACCCACTTGCTCCAATCACCGTAAGTACCAAGATCGTCATTATTACGGATTGTTTCATCATGATTTCGTACCTTGCTTGATTAACATTAGGAATTTTCAAGAACCTCAACTCCTGATTCGCATTATTGTCATAACTGGCGGCAAACAGACCTTAGATAGACAAGATCCTTACTACATACATTACTTACACAACGCCTCGCATATTCCAAAGCACTTTCTTGCTTTTCCTCAAGAAAAGAGGCCTGTTTCAATTCCATATAGCAATAAAGCAAGCGTTTTTCACGGTCGATTAGTGAAGAACTCCTTTGCGAGCACATGCTTCTTGCTTTATCTAATTTAAATAAGGGAGGCAAGCGATTAACATGGAGATTTAATTGATTTTGGGCTTTTTCCAAGTGGGACTGATACGTTGAAGATGTTCTCCGGGATTCACACGTAGAAAGACTTTGATGAAGTTTACTCCTTTGTGTTGATTTTAACAGGACCCCTGCTCCAATTACAAGCAGTAGTACGGCAAGCAATGTTAACGCAAGAATACGCCACCAATGAATATTTTTACGCTTCACCGGATCTGCATACTCAACTTGAAAAAACTGCACTTTTCCCGCAACCGATTCCTGATTCAACCCAGGAGTACGGTTATAATCCAAAACAGCACCCACCAATTCAATGCCCACAACAGAGGGACGTGTCATAGATTGAGTTAAGCTTGAGATTCTGGCAACATCGTTCGCATAACGCCGAACCACTTTCATCACTTGTGGATGCTGATTCCAATTCGTTCGATTGATTCCAGGCCCGGTGATGAGTGCAAAGTCTTTCTGGGTAAAAAACTTTGCTTTTCGTGCAGCGCCCCCCTGATCACACACACCAACAGGTCTCCACTCAGAATATTTTAATTTAGGGTTAGGATCTCGTTGATTCATAACAACAATTGGTTAGTGAAATGAGAGTGCGACAAAAAGGCCTAACACCACAAATCTTTTGCTGAATCTTTGCTCTTAGCGGATAAGAAATTGCGAAAACCGGTAATAAAACGGCATGAAATGGAGAGGACAATATCCCTGGCTGGGGCGGAAGGGATCGAACCTGCGAATGACGGGATCAAAACCCGTTGCCTTACCACTTGGCTACGCCCCAAATAGGTTGGCTTCTTAATGAAGAAGAGTAACCTTATAAATCACATGAAATAGAAATTCAAGGCGAAATCGTTATTTATTCAGATAGGCGTCATAAGCCAATTGCTGGGTTAAGGCTTGGTGGCTATCTGTCGCCAGTTTCTTCCATAAGGATCCCTCGCCATCTGGACTTTCCATTAACTGCTTATATATTCTCAATGCTCTTTGAGCTTGGCTAAAAATTTGGTATAATTGTCCTGTTTGATACTTTGCCCAATAAACCCGTGCGATGGTTTCTGGATCGGTGCGGTTGAGATAAAGTGCGATCGCCTTTTCATATTTTTCCAATGCCAACGCATTATTTTTGCTTTTAAAAAGCATATCCGCTTCGAAAAAATGGCTTTCTATCACAGACTGAGGCACATTTTCGCCAACAACCGGATGTCGATAATAATGCATTACTTCCTTGTAAGCGTCTGCCGCCTCTGTATTTTTTCCTAAGCCTCTGTATAAATTTGCTAAATTGTAATACAATGTTGGAATAATTTCCATTTTCAGTGAATCTTCGGTTTGCAAATACTTCTTGATGGTCTGCTGATAGACCAATATCGCTTCAGAAAATTGACGATTCGCCTGATAAACTTCAGCTAATTGTTTACGAGTTTCCGCATCATACAAACTATTTGTGAATTTTTTCAAAAACTGTACTAGCTGATCTCTAGCCTGTGCCAAATCACCTTTATCAAGCAAGGTCTGAGCAATTTTAAGATGAGTTAATTCTTCCAACGAGTTAGACGTTCTGGAGCGCAGAAATTGAAAGATATCCAAAGCTTCATCATAAAGGCCGAGATGTTTATAGGACATCCCCACTTGGAACAAAGTGGTATCAAAACGAAAATTGGACAAATATTTTGTTTTATAATCTTTATATATCCCTAAAACGCCCAAATAATCTTTGTTATAGAACAACCGATCCATCAACCCCTTGAGATTTTCGTCAATATTTTCCTGAATCACCCCTCTTTGCACATAAACACTTTGTGGATATGCTTGAACATAAGACTCCAACGCTTCAATGGCACGTGAATATTTCCCAAATAAAGTGAGTGTCAATCCCTTCCGTAACAGAGCTTCTTCAACTAAAGAGGAGTTTGGGTAAAGAGTTACTATTTCATCATAAACGTTAACGGCTTCTTTATACTCCTCCGAATATGGACGCTGGGCTTTAATATTGGCAATCCTCATTTTTCCCAAAAGAGCAACCTCACGAGAAAAACTGCCTATTGTATTTTTGTACGCTTCAATGGCCTCTTCCTCTTTACCTTCATCTCTATAAAAATCGCCCAAACGCAAAGCAACTAATTTGGAAAAATCCGCTTTGGGAAAGTTTTGTAACAAGACCTTAAAAACCTCGCGGGCCGTAGCATAGTCCGCATTTTCATAATAAGTTTCACCCATGCGAAATAACAGATTAGCATTCTTGTTTGGGTATTCTAAATCGATGGCACGCCCACGATCAAATGCTTCTTTAGCTTTTCGAAATTCGCCTGTATTGTAATAGGCTTCCGCAATTTTATAGTGTGCTGCGGCAACATGCTTCGGATCAGGACTACGTAGATATTCATTGAAATCAGCGATAGCAGACTTCCACTCCCGACGATCGACTTGGCTCACTGCTTTCCAAAAATTGGCTTCTGCCGCTTCTTCACTTCCCGGATATTGTCCTTGTAACATCTTAAAGGTTACATTAGCCTCATCGTGGAATTGCATTTTTTGATAACTTCGAGCAATCCTGAATAATGCGTGAGGAATTAAGTCTTGCTGCAGCTTATACTCATTAGCGACACGAATTGCGGTTTCATAGGCCATAATGGCTTCATGATAATTTCGAGCATCATTTTTTTCAAGCATGGTATAAATCGAATCGGCTATTCGAAATAAACTCAAAACTGCGGAAGGATGCATTTCATCTTCAAACTCACCCATATTATTTTTAGCTTTTGCATATAGCGCACGGAAAAGCTGTATTGACTGCTCAAAACTACCACTTTGGAAAATTCGCTCTGAGCGAGAATAAACAGCACTGATATAAGCATTTCGCCGCTCACGCTTTTCTTGCTCTTTTTTTGCTAATTCTTCAGCGACTTTCGCTTTCTCAATTTCTTTCTCGGATAAAGGCACCTTTTTCTTTTTTTCGTCTTCCTTTTCCGGCACGTCTTCTACAGCTCCAACATTCTTTGACCGAGCCTCACCAAAAAAATCAAAAACCCAACGAAAGGGGTCATTTAAGAACATCTCCCTCACATCGAGCTTTCCCACCGTCGACTCAATCACAACATAGGTTTGATTCGGATCATTGGTCATCTCAACAAACTTGATACGATCATCTGCGTATTCAGAAATTTTTAATTCTTTTGAAGGTTTTGTATCCGCCAACCGAATTTTTGTTACTTTTTGATCGCCATCTTGTATCACAAAAGCTCTAACCTTTGCCGAAACTTCCAGGGTTACTCTCGAATAGGTCTGTCCCCGCGAATCAAATTGCACCGCCATAAGCTTATATGAAGCGGGCTGGGGAGGAGGCGCCAAGGTTTCAATTTCCAGAATGGGACGAAATGCGATTTCAAAATAGGGAGAATTCGGTTTATCTACAACATTATAAGTCAATTGGTCGGTATGCAACTTAAACTGTGCCCAAACTTCTTCTCCAATTTGCCGGAACAGAATGCCATCCAAAAATTTGTCGTTGGCTCGATATTGATTTTTTCCTTCTCTTAATTGAATTTTTGCGCGAGGGTATTTAACTACCAGTGTTTTTAATTTCAAATTCGAAACAACTTTAGGTTGAGCATATTTATCCGAGAATATTCGAACACTTAGCTCGTGCCCTTTTCTCAACAGCTCAACCGACTGAATAGTCACCCCATCACCGTCCTGAGCAAAAACATTCAAACCCATTCCTTGAAGAACGATCCCCATCAGCAAAGCCGCACCAAGCCTATACCATAGGCGTTGAAACCTGCTCCCAAGAAGTTGTCCATATTTGGTGTTCATGTGCTTCTTAATTTTCATGTTTTTTAGAAATAGGTATCGTGATGATTTAAAAATTAAAGAGGATCAATCCGAATTTCTATCATTAGGAATACATTTTTTTCCTAATCATTTGGAATTTTAATTCCTAATAACGCTATAAAAAATTCATGCCATACCTGATTCTTCCCCCCTTATCCACGTTCAAGCAACGATTGAATATATCAACTCTAACGTTTATTGTGCCGCTATATCCCAAACACGCTGAAATTCCTGGAGGTAAGTTGATGTGATTTCCGGATTATGCAGCACAAGCACATTTTCATCATTTTTGCTTGATGCCGCTTCAGTCAAATTATAGGACCCTGTAATGACAGTGGTATCATCCACAAGGATCACTTTATGATGCATACTAAAATAATTTCCATCTAATCGCACTTCTAAACCTGCCTCCTTTAAAAGATCATATTTCCGATAGGATCGCTGCTCTTCTTCAAAGACGCCTTGAACAACAATCCCTTTTTGATGAAGTGAAATCAGGGTTTCTGCAATAGAGACGGAGGTGAAGGCAAACATCATAAAGCGAATGTGGCTAGTCGCATTTTTTAAAATGGTGATGATTTTTCCCTCAATGTGATCCTCAGGAGAAAAATAGACCTCAACCTTGGTTTGATCGTTCATTTGGATTTCAGGAAAGGGGGTTGCCAGAACCCTCCCTTTGTCCCTTTCCCACAACTCATCAAACTCCACTTGATAGTTTTTAGCCATCTTTTCCGAAATTAATTGAATCAGGTTATTATCATTTCGATAGACACCATAAGCGGTATAATTCATGGACCCTGTCCAGACTTCCTGTCCATCAATTATGGTAAACTTATTATGCATTAAGCTACTTCGTTCATCACCTTTTAAGGGAATACCCGCTTGTTGAAGCAATTGAAACTGATCCCAGGATAAATTATCACTTTCTCCGAAGACACGAACCTGTACTCCTTTCAGATGGGATTCAATCAAAGCGTCAGTAATACTGTTCAGAGATAAACCGTAGATCGCGACATCAACACTTTGCTTCGCGTTTACAATACGTTCAGCCAAGATCTCATCAATCCCCCCCTTGTAATTCTGTCCAGTAGAACCCGAAAAATAAATGGCTATCTGATGTTCTTGAACATCCCCGGAGAGATTTGCATTAGTTGTGGCATTTGGAGTGCTCTCAAGTGGAGAGGAGGAGTCTGAGTCGTTTACATTGCTACAACCAACAAGGAGGAATATCGCTAATCCCAGTATCCAATACTTGCTATTCATGCATACTCCTTATAATCCTGATCTTCCTACCTAGGAGGCTGTCCGAGAATGTTCATGAAATCGTAGGGTGGATTAGCCGGTAGGCGTAATCCACCAAAAATGAACCAGTGGCGTGTGAAAATAAGGCATTTTGCCCCGGAATCGGTGGGTTACGACTTCGCTTTGGCTCAGTCTAACCCACCCTACAAGTTCTCAGACAGCCTCCTAGTTGAGGTTTTCCAGGACTTCCAACTTTCACAGAAGTTTCATGCCCTGAACTGATATAAATCGAAATTTCACTCATCCTGTCTTTTTCCCCGATCCCCAACCATCCGTTCAGCATAGGACGACGCCCCCAGAATGGATTCTTGCAGACCATTGACGGAGTGGAGAAAATGTTCCTCGGAAAGCTCTCCTCGCCTCCTCATAATGAACAATCATGGTCAAATGCGGTTTTTGATCGTGGATGAAAAAATAATGCTCCATATGATGCAATACCCGTGAGTGAAAATACGGTTAAACTTAATAAGTACTTTAATTATAGTTACTTATTAAGTTAATGTAAGTTTTTCAGAAATCATGGAAAAAAGTTCGTAGTTCCGCCTTCAGACTGCCTTTCAGAAGCGTTTTCCGCCTAAAGGCGGGACTACAAACCTGGATTCATCTCTTCCATGAAAACGATAAATTAGAAATAATCTTTGATATGAGCCTATTACCTCAAATGTCCTTTTTCAAAAAGCTGTCAACAGCCCGTAATAACAAACATTTTTGAACCAGGCCCCGGATTGGCTTAAATGAGAAATGAAGGGATCACCACGACCTTCCCGTTTAGGTACCAGCCCACGGCTTTCTCATAAAAAACCAACTTGACAAAGTATATTCATAAAAAAGGGTTCGGAGTCCCTGCAATTATCAAGATTCTCTTTCATATTTTTCCCACCAAACTTTTTAAAAACACCAAGAACACA
>JBBCAX010000215.1:0-7408 GCA_051382335.1 Deltaproteobacteria bacterium TL4 | reverse complement strand
TAAAACCTGCAAAATAGGGTTTCACGGAGGAATTCATTTATTAAAAAATCATTTGTTTCGTGTTTTTCGTGTTTTTCGTGGTTAATTTTCAAACCACCTGCACAGCTCGAAAAGTTTTGTCCCGGGAACGAGGGCATCTTGCCCTCATCGGAGGGCGGGACGCCCTCGTTTCCAGGACAAAACTTTCCTTGAGCCCTATATTATTGTTCATCCTACACATTTAATATAGGATCATAAAAAAAATACAATCTCATTATAAAAGAATTGCAAAGTTGATCGCTTCTTTCACAAACTTTCACGGTGCACGTCAACGACTTGCTGAAGAGGCGGTTTGCATGGTTTGTCTCCAGTCCTCACGACACGAGCAATGGGGTCAACACGCGTGTTTGACGAAATTGTGCTATAGCCTCATATGTTCATTTAAATAAATTCAGAAAACTCATCCTGTTGCGAGATCCGTTTAAACAACGCTGTTTCAGGAGTGCCAAAACTTGCTTTGGCCAGAAAGGCGAAGACCTTTCTTTGGATTTGGCCAAAGCAAGCTTTGGCACTCCACAGCACGGGGTTTCGGCCCCGTGACCAAAATCTCAACGGCTGGGGCGAAACCCAGCCCTACCGTTTTCTTTGGTATAGTGCTCAAGGAAAGTTTTGTTCTGGGAACGAGGGCATCTTGCCCTCACCGGAGGGCGGGACGCCCTCCCCCCGAGACAAAACTTTTCTGGCGAACTGTACATTATTTGTTGCGCAATGCCTTAGCTGAAAGTCATAGTGACGTTTTCAACTGCTGCCATTGAGTATAACCAAACTCAACGGCATGCGCCACTTGCTTTTTGAAACGGTCACGATTAAAGCGCGTCGCTTGTTGAACGCACTGTTGTGGTGAATATTCGGCCCAACGCTGTTCCATGCTTTCGACTGCTTCACAGAGAGCCTCAACCGATTGTTCGTGAAAAAATAAACCTGTTTCCGCAGTAACCGTTTCCAAAGCGCCGCCTTTGGCAAAAGCAATCACCGGGGTTCCTGACGCTTGTGCTTCCAAGGGAGTGATCCCAAAATCGTCTTCGCCAGGGAAAACAAAGGCTCGGGCTTGCTGATAAAGTCTTTGAATTTGACGATCCTCGACAGAACCTAAAAAGCTGATCGTTGCGCCTGCAATGGAACGGCAATAGGCTTCATTTTGTCCACTTCCCACAATTTTTAGAGGAAGCCGCAGCTTATTGAAGGCCTCAATCGCTAAATCGACACGTTTATTCGGCGCAAAGGCTCCAACCATCAGATAATAATTTTCTTTATGCTCATAAGCTGGCTTAAAGCAGTCGAGGTTGACAGGGGGATAGATGACCTGGGCTTCACGTTGGTAGATTTCCTGAATCTGACGTTTAATATTTTTACTGTTACACAACAGCGCGTCCACCCGCTTAGTCGATTCCTTGTCCCATCGCTGTAAATAGGGCCGTGCCATTTTTGCCACAGCCAGTACCGCGGGTTGGGTGGTCTCAGGATTGAAATAGGTATCGAACAGATTCCACATATAACGCATAGGGGCATGGATATAGGAAATGTGATAGGTGTCTTCATAAGGAATTACCCCTTTGGCCGCACAGTGACTTGAGCTTAAGATGAGATCATAGCCTTCCAGGTCAAATTGCTCAATAGCCTTGGGGAACAAGGGCAAAAAATGACGATACCGTTTTACCCCCAACGGCATTTTTTGGATAAAAGAGGTATGAATGGGCATGGCTTCAATCGTAGGTGAAAGTTTTCCTGGTTCATAAATCAAGGTGTAGATTTCTGCTTGAGGAAATAATTCACAAAAGACTTCCAGACATTTTTCTCCGCCACGCATTCCATTCAACCAGTCGTGAATCAGTGCCACTTTTTTTTCTTTCAACGCTTCTATCATTGTTACTTTCCGAGTAGGGAGGTGTTAGTGAACTGCGAACGTAACGCAACAACCAAATTTTTTTGAAGGCAAAGTCCCTCAACCACCCGCAAGTTTGGGGCTATAGCCTTGTTTCTTTAGTTCTTCCAGACATAGTTCCCGATGATCTCCCTGAATTTCAATCACACCCTCTTTAACAGAACCGCCTGAACCGCATTTTTTCTTAAGTTGTTTGGCTAAGGCGTTTAAGGGACTCAAGTCCAGAGGAATTCCGGAAAGAGTGGTCATCCCTTTGCCTTTTCTGCCTTTGGTTTCAAACCTGATTCTTACGATTCCGTCAGTTTCTGGTACGGCTTGAGGGGAAGGGCCTCGGCATTGTGCTTTTGGCTTTTCACAGTGAGGACACATCCTGCCTTGTTCCGTTGAATAAACTAATCCAGCATCCTGTTTCATTGAATCCTTGGTGTTCTAAGAGGAACTTGCGTGTTTACCGGCTCGGCGTCCTGAAAAAATACAATCCGCAAGAGAGAGGCCACTTACATATCCTTGAGAAGAGATTCCTACCGCGGTTTTTCCCGCAGCGTATAACCCTTTAATAGGCTTTCCTTCCTTGTTTTGGACCTGCCCCGTATGTTCATCAACCTTCAAGCCTCCCAAGGTCAAAACAGCGCATGGAAAAAGGCGACTGTTGACAGAACAATTGATCGCAAGATAAGGAGGGGTGAGTTCCTCAAGATAGGTTGACGCCTTGCCTGTCGGGTCCGGTTCTTTATTTTTCGCGCGTCTATTATAGTCCTCAAGGGTTTGTTTTAGCTGATCCGCGTCGATTTTATATTTTTTTGCGATGACGTCTAAGGTCTGACCCCGGCGGTGATTGAGGTAGAGGTTTGTCAAGGCCAGGGCTGTTTGGAACCAGGTGGCTTGGTTGGGACTGATTTGAGCGTGTGTTCTTTTCCATAATTTTGAATCAATAATGAGAAAGCCTTCTCCTCCATGATCCTTAACCATCGTGTCCCCCATTTGTGCGCCGTAAAGCTGTTCATTACAAAGGCGCTTTCCATTACGCCCGACCAAGACCCCATGCACGAATGAAACAGGAGGGTTGATGAACCTCCATGCTGAAATTCTATTCAGGTACTGGGTCTCTCCTCCTGCGTTCATGCCGAGCTTGATCCCCAAACCATCATCGCCTGTCGTTCCCAAGGGGGTTCCTGTGTTATGAAGGGGGGACTGCTCGTCAACCATCATTCTATTGTAAATGAAACCTCCGGTCGAAAGAATCACTCCTTTTCTAACACGCATTTTTTTACTGATACTGAAACTCGCCTCTAACGAAACAAAAAATTGATTAAAGCAAGTTAACAGGAGTGGAAACATCATGCATAAATAACGGAGATGCGTTTGTGAATGAACCATAAACGTTTGAACTTGAGACCAGGTGCCTTCGGGAATTGTGAAATATTCAATACCCACAACAGCCCCGTTTTTATCAGTATACAATCGACGGACACGACTTTGATAATGAACGCGGACTCCTTTGTTGAGGGCAGACCGTGCCATAGGTTTGAACAGACTGGAACCTGACAGGCCTTTGCCTTGGGGACGATGTCCTCTCGGGGCTGGAATCGACTTTTGGTTGTAAGGTGGAAACGTCTCATTTCCGGAATAATACAGTTGATACTTGTTGACGGGATAAGACGTTTTGAAGGGACACAGGGTTGCTCCAAAGACAACCCCTTGTTTTTCCAACCAAAGCAAGTTGTCCTTGCTTTCGTCACAAAAACGTTGGAGCATTTCGTCCGAAATAGCCTCTCGGGTTTCTTCTTTTAAGTATTTGAACATTTCTTCAGGGGTGTCTTCAAAACCATTGGCTTTTTGATAATGCGTCCCTCCTCCCGCATAAACAACACCTCCACTGATTGCTGTGGCACCACCACCATTGAAACGTTCAAGGACCGTGACTTCCGCTCCTTGATCCCGGGCTTCAATCGCTGCTGCGGCTCCAGCACCTCCAAAGCCTACCACCGCAATGTCTGTGATCTCATCCCAGTTCCTTAGCTCGGGGTCACAGATTTCTGTGGCAAAAGGTTCGGCATGTTCTGAAAATTTAATAGAAAAATTTGTAACCAAAAGACTCAATTGTTGTAACATGTTGACTCCTGCTTTGAGTAAATATTTCCAGATGGCGCTCTTCAGTGGATTCCTGAGGCTAAGCAATTTTAACCCGGATTGAGGGACCTCCTGTTTCTTAAATAGTCCGAGTCAAATAATCTGGCAAGTCCATTTCCAGGATTCAGTCTGGCGATGAACTTATTTGGCAGAATTGGCTTTTAAGGGTGATTCTTCTTTGCTATAACCGCCAACGGTTAACATTGTTTTTTTGAAAACTGAGAAATAGGTGAAATTATGGAAATAAAAGAAATGGGTATCATTGGAGCGGGACAGATGGGCATTGGAATCGCTCATGTTTCAGCAATGGCTGGGATCAAGGTAATTTTGAATGATATGAATGAGGATCTCTTGAAAAAAGGGCTTCAAACTATCGAAGCAAATTTTGAACGGCAGTTGCTGAAAAATAAAATCAATGCCCCCCAAAAAGAGGCGGCTCTTGCTAAAATTTCCGTTTCTACCAGTATGTCGGCGTTTGCCGCCTCGGATTTTGTCATTGAGGTCGCGACCGAAAATCTCGAGATCAAGGGGAAAATCTTTCAACAACTGTGTCAATACACAAAACCGGAGGCCCTCATCGCGTCAAACACCTCATCCATTTCCATCACAAAACTGGCCTCCTTGACCAAAAATCCGGAACGATTCATCGGCATGCATTTTATGAATCCAGTTCCTGTGATGCAGTTAGTGGAAATTATCCGGGGCATTACCACCTCCAACGAAACCTTTGAAACCACGCGTAGTTTGGCTATCAAACTCGGAAAAACACCTTGTGAGGTTCAGGATTTTCCGGGCTTTGTCGTTAATCGAGTTCTGATTCCAATGATCAATGAAGCGATTTATATCCTTCAGGAAAAAGTCGGAGGCATGGAAGAAATTGACACCTGCATGAAGTTGGGCGCCAATATGCCGATGGGACCTATCGAACTTGCGGATTTGATTGGCCTGGATATCTGCTTGGCCATCATGAGGGTTTTGCATCAAGAAATGGGTGATTCAAAATACCGTCCTGCGCCATTACTCGTCAAATATGTAGAAGCCCAATGGCTCGGCAGAAAAACAGGCCGTGGATTTTATGATTATTCCGGGAAGAAACCGGTTCCAACCCGTTAATTTCAGCAGCGGATTAAAGGCGAGAGGCAGGACTGTCTGTCGCCCACCAACCACCGGAGGCGTTCTGGGTGGGTTACTCCTCAAAGTGCGCTCAAGTCACGATGGGAAGAAATACTTTAAACGTCGCCCCCTGCCCTACTTGACTCTCAACCGTAATGACCCCTTTGTGTTTCTGAACAATCCCATGCACTGTCGCCAGGCCCAAGCCTGTTCCCTTGCCCACTTCTTTAGTTGTAAAGAAGGGATCAAAGATTTTCTTTTGGTCTTCTAAAGTAATTCCATGCCCTGTATCTTCAACCATGAGTTCCAGACATGTTCCTCCTTGGGTGAGGCTGTTTTTTGCGATACATTCTGAACGGATAGAACAGGCTTTAACGCATGAGGGCAAGGGACAGCGCTCAATTTCTCTTAACGAAATTTTCAGTATCCCTCCGGTTGCTTCCATGGCGTGACAAGCGTTGGTACAGAGATTGAGAACAATCTCATGTATTTGCGCGCTATTTGCCATGAGGCGACTGCACTCTTGCTGCAGGTCGAGAAGAATTTCGACGTTAGCGGGCATGGTGACTCGGATCATCTTAAGCGCTTCTTGAATGACAAAGGCAACATCAATGGGTTTAAAGCCGGTCGTCTCCATTCGACTGAACGTCAGGATCTGCTTCACTAATTCTTTTGCACGATTTCCCGCTTGTAACACATGAGTTAATTCTGCCTTCTGTTGCTCGGGAGAAGCTTTATCTACGCTGTTCAAAAGTATCTCGGTATAACCGCTCATCTGAAAAAGAATGTTATTAAATTCATGTGCGAATCCGCCTGCCATCGTCCCAAGGGCCTCCATCTTTTGCGCGTGAAGGAGTTGAGACTCCAACTGTTTCCACTCGGTAATATCTGTGGCAATACAACCTACCCCATAGGGTTTCATATCGATATCATACAGCGGAAACTTAACGGAAATATAGGTGTGGAGGCCATCATCCTGTGGAACAGTCTCTTGGTATTCAGTGGTTTGGAGTGTCTTTAAAATCGTTTGCTCATTTTGTCGAAAGGCCTCAGCTCTTTCTTTGGGAAAAAGATCGTAGTCCGTTTTTCCTTGAATTTCCTGATTGGTGATGTGAAATAACTCTTCATATTGCCGATTGATGAGAAGATATCGACTCTCAACATCCTTTACGAAAATAATCGCCGTGGAGTTATTGAGGATAGAATGGAGTTGATGCTCACTTTTTGCCAACTCTTGAGTCATCTTGTTGAAAGCACTCGCCAAAATACCAACTTCATCATTCGTTCGAATGTCTATCTTTGTATTGAACTGCCGTTTCCCAACCTGTACCACGGCTTCTTTGAGTTGGGTTATCGGTTCCGAAATGGAACGGGAAATCAGAAACCCGAAAATGAGCACGATGATGATGAGGAGCAAACCGACTGTCGAAATGAGCCCTATTGCTATGGCCAAGGAGGAATTTAAATGGTTGTAGGCTTCTGCTAACTCCTTTTTTTCATGAGCCAAGGCCTTATCCACGACTTTTAAGAAAGATTTTTCTTCCTCTTCAAACTTTTCCTTGAGATCCAGAATTTTTTGTCCGGAAACTCCTTGTTTTTTTAATTGGATTAATTCATGACTGGTCTTCTGAAGCAGACCCCCTGTAGTTTCGATTTCATTAATAAATTCATTATATTCTGGATAGAATTGATTAGCTATTACTTGAAATTTTTTGAAGAAGTTCTCATAAATCCGATTTCCTGACTCAATGAGTTCTTCTTCATGCGAGGCTTTCAGGTTATCCGTTCCTGTTACGTTCATCTCCGAGGTTATGAACCCAAATTCACTGGTAGAGGAAACAATTCTTAAACCTGAATATTTTATATTTTCGAGGGAGAGGATGACAGGAAAGTATTCTTCATCGACTTCATTGTAGGCGCGATGGATCTGTTGGAGTATCACAGTCACAATACAAAGCATTAATCCAACAAACAGGGCCAGTAATACATAACCTAAAGTTAATTTTTGACTTATCTTCATACTATTTGCACCAAAACAGGATGGTCAGTCTATTTTTTGGGGAGCGTCTCCTTATAACCTGGAAAATGGATGAAACACAATTCAAATTTAATAATTGCGGTAACTATCGATGTGCATTTAAATAGATTCAGAAAACTCATCCTGTTGCGAGATCCGTTTAAACAACGCTGTTTCAGGAGTGCCAAAGCTTGCTTTGGCCAGAAAGGCGAAGGCCTTTCTTTGCC
>JBBCAX010000214.1:0-1489 GCA_051382335.1 Deltaproteobacteria bacterium TL4 | reverse complement strand
GCATGGGGGAAGACGCATCTAGAATTCGGAAAAATCCAGGGATTATGGCAAGATTAAAAAGTTTTGCACTGAATATTATGAGGGCGAATAACGTAAAAAATATTAGCAAAGAACTATTTGAAAATGCGCTGGATATGGAAAGAATCTTAAATTATAAAGGTATCGGCATAAATTACGCCAATTAGAAGTGAACAGCCCTGCTGATCCCTCCCCCACCGATGAATGGGTTGTCTATGGTTCATCCCAATTGTTGCGGGTCAAGGTTTCCAACGCGACAGGTGGAACGTTTTATTATGGTGCCAGCCAGACTTTTCAAAGTAATTCAGTTTCACAGTTCTGGATTCTTCATCGTTCGGGACCGGTTTTGAAACATCGATTCCTTCGGCTGTGATCATGAGTGGAAACGCCAACTGGATGCGATCTTCCACTGAACAAGCCTTCGGTTCCTACAGTCTGCAAGCAGGAACGATCAGCCATTCTCAGACGTCCTGTTTTTCAATTGCTGGCGTGTACAATGAAATCAATTTTTACAAAAAAATGAGTTCGGAAGAAAATTTTGATTTTCTGCGATTTTATATTGATGACGTCAAACAGGCAGAATGGAGTGGTCAGGATACCAGTTTTTCCCCAAAAAACTATCAAGCTTCCGCCACCAGCCATACATTCAAATGGTGTTATGAAAAAGACGCTCAAGGCATAGGAAATTCCGACACCGCATGGATTGATCACATCGTGTTGAAGAAAGTTTCTTATATGCGTTTACCCAGGCCACTGCTTCAGCCTCCTGGTCCAAACGCTATGGTCATACCAGCGTGGTGTTTGATAACAAAATGTGGGTGCTTGGGGGGTATTCTTCTTCTACTACTTCTTTTCTCAACGATGAGTGGTATTCGTCGGATGGAGTGACCTGGACTCAAGCTGCTGCTTCCTGGTCTGCCCGTAGATACCATACCAGCGTGGTGTTTGATAACAAAATGTGGGTGCTTGGGGGAGATCATTCTTCTTCTTCTAATTCCTACAACGATGTGTGGTATAAGTTCGGTGACTGGTAATTAATCACTCATGATACGGTGAGGGATTAGATCTACTTTCGGGAAAGTCGTGGGAGCCTTCAGGTTCAGTCGCTGGTACGAAGTAGCAATCCGTCACCTCTGGAAGCAAGTCATCCTGTCCAATAAATCCTTAAGGAACGCTAAAACAATAAATGATAAAATTTTTTTTCTCCATTTTAAAGAGAACTGGGGTCGGAACAAGTAAAACCATGGTAGCCCCTTGATGATAAAAAACAAAAAATTAGTAAACAACGCTTTATTGAACTTAGAGTCCTCTTTTGTCGCCTGAAAAGAAGCTTTTAAGCGAAATCCTCAATATTCCATGGAAAGGAATTGTTTCCTTCGAGGTAGTGAGGAGAGCCTTCACAGGTTCCATAATGAGGTGAGGGTTCCCGGATTTCAAATCCGTCTTCAGTCTCAAGAAGTCTCCCTTTCAT
>JBBCAX010000213.1:0-1095 GCA_051382335.1 Deltaproteobacteria bacterium TL4 | reverse complement strand
CAACTTTGGCTCAAGTGTCACTATCCCGCGACAGCGCGATGATTTCTACGAACCGCCGTATGCGGAGCCGCATGTACGGTGGTGTGGGAGGTGGCGGAGAAAAACCGCTACCTACCCGATTCGATTCTTTTTGTTTCATCACTACTATTTCAGAACAATGCTTTTATTTCAGACTCAGTTTACGGAAGTATTAATCTTTAAGCTTCTTTGGCAGCTTTGAGAGTTCTTAGAATCAAGCCATCACTGATATAAATATCTGAATTTTTGAGTGCATCTATACGAGGTTTGATCTCTGGGATAAGTTTTTTATCTTTGGCGAGAAGTAAAATGCCTAAACTACCGATAATGCTAATATTGTTGAGTTTTGCCACTTTCCTGGCATTCAGGTCATCAACCAATAATTTATTTGCGCTAAGTTTCCGATATAATGCCATTGCTTCCAACTCACCTCGTCCTAAAGGAGATGGGAAAATAAGGTAGTTGCTCAAATCAATGTTTTCAACTTTGTTTTTCAAAAAGGCTTTTAACGCTTTCGCTTCAACTTTTCCTTCAATTGTCACCTCATCAAAAACCACTCCAGGAACCTTGATTGTTGAATACAACTGTTCCAACAACTCCAAAGATTGGCAGGATGCTAACGCAATCAAAGGAGAACTGTCAGCAACAATGATCATGACAACTCCTGACTCGCTAAACGAACTTCTTCTTCAAGTTCCCCTTCTTCATAGTGGATGATTTCAATTTGATTCTGTTTGCAGAGCTTCATAAATTCATAAATATTTCTTTGGGTTAACTCGCAAGCAGATCCAATCGAAAGTTTTCCCCGCCTGTATTGCATTAAAGCGTGGTTCAATTTGATCTCATCAACCACCTCTTGAGGAGTCGCTGTTACAAAATATTGATCTGGTAATTCTAAAGTGACTTGCATAATTTCCTTTGAACACAGAATTTATAAAAAATCGTTGTCCATAAATTCTCGACTTTGAACAATTTGCTCAATATTACTCCTGAATAAAATCAGAGACTTATAAAGTCGTATTAGAATTAATGATAGGTTTGGCCTGAAAAACGGGAAATAATAACCTTGCATTAATT
>JBBCAX010000212.1:0-5190 GCA_051382335.1 Deltaproteobacteria bacterium TL4 | reverse complement strand
GGTTGCCGCAATCCGATAATATGCTTTTCGCACTCGGATTGAAAATTGTTGTCCTATGTAACTTTTCTGAGAGTTTAATCGACCTAACGTACTTTCAAGTTTTGCAAACTTTTGCTGCAAGTTTTCTTGCTTTGCGTCAATCCGTTGTTCTAAGCGTTTGATTTGCGAATCAAAATTTTTCATTTGTTCTGAAATATTTTTTTGAATTTTATTGACCTCGCCATCAACAGGATCACCAACTTTCTGCAATTTTTCATCCAAAACCACACCAATTCCCTTGGTAATCACGATACTGGCTTCTGGTCCCGGTTTGAGCTGATTTTGATCCATGGCCACAAAAAGCCTCAAGCCCTCCGCATCGGTATTTGCTTTGCCAACCAAAAGCTGTCCCCGACCCTCCGCTTTATTTCCATCGATAACACCTTCAACATCTTTACCCTCTGTCGAAATTCCGTTCGTCAATCCCAGGCTTGAAATATCCTTGCCCTTGCCCGGTTCCACGTCGATGGAACTGTTGCTTCCATAAGCGCCTGAAATAATTTTGAGACTTCCGTCTTCTTCCATAACTTGAATCCTGCGTTTCCCTAATTTTTTATCATCTGCCAACTTGGATTGCAGCTCTCTCGCTAAACTTGCGGGAGTGAACACATCCTGCCTTAATTTGATAGGATCAGACTTTCGTCCACCCGCGACAATCACCAATTCGTCATTCCCCTCATGGATTCGGAATTTGGGAGGCAACGGCCTTCCTAGATATGTCCCCCGTGTAGGGGCTTGCGTGATATCGACTTTATACCCTGTAGGGCTAATTTTTGTTTTTGACGTTAAGCCGACGAAATTCACTCCAGAGTTATCCGATTCTCCATTGGTTCTAAAAATATTTGCAACCGCACCAAAGTTATCCTGAATTTTCCGATCCAACTTGGATTCATCCAAGGCCATGCCCCCTTTATCATCAATTTTCAATCCGAGTGCGAAAAGCATATTATCGGATTGCGGCAACCCGGGAACCGAAGACGTTGTTGACTGAACAACATCATTATAAATGCTTGAAACATTCCGGTCACTCAACAAAGGCCCCGCGATGTTCTTGGACTGATCATATTTCGTTAATTCCCTGACCGTGCCACTGAAGGTATTAAACGCATCCACAAAATCACGAATGTAATCTTTTGCTTTCTCTGTATCGCCTGTGACTGTGATGGTTACTGGCGTCTTACTGGTTGAAATAATTTCCAGTGAAACTCCAGGAATAATATCATCAATAACGTTCGAGGGTCTTCGTATCTCAATACCTCCCCCTAAATCTGACGCGCCCAATCTCAAAACCGCGTCTTGAGGACGTTGTACTGTCGCTGTTCTGGTACTGACTGTAAATTGATCGCCCTCAACCAATTGTCCCTTGCCTACCGCCAATTCAAGTCCCGCGCTAAAAGGGACAGGCTTTCCCAGTTGGTAGCCTTCGCCATAGTCCAGAGAACCTTTATTGCCTTCAGAATCTTCCCATTGCAATTCAAGCAGTCGAGTAATTCCAACGTTTCCTTTTTTCTTAACGGTAAAGGTATAAGTTCTTGCTAAATCTTCGGTATATTCTCCCGAAACCTCAACGGGTGCCGTACTTTTTTGTCGGCCAAATCCAAGCAAACCATCCGATACATCCGGACGCAGGGTCTGACCATTTTCATCAACATAGGGTTCCCATGGTATTTTCACGTCAATCTTGCCATTGTAGCCTCGCAATTCCTCATCTTTCCACCAATAGGATTCAGGCACAGCGGCTTTTAACTCATAGGTAGCGGTATCTCCATCATTCAAAATCCCGGGCGGAACTTCGATGAACAAATCATGTCCAATCGACAATTTTTTCGGATTGGCGCCCATGGTTTTGAATTCCAAGTCAAATAATTCCTCACCGTCCAAGGCATCAAACGCGGTTGCGCTTTCGAGTGCGCCAGCGTTAAGTTCTGAAAGATAGGGATGACTGATATCAATTCTGCCACTCTCTCCTGTTTCTGTGTATTGATAGTGCAGGATCAGCGATTTGGGACCGCCAACCTGTCCTCCTCCTTCAACACGAAAGACCACGGTTTGGTCAACGTCTCCATTATATTTCCCGGAAATCTTGATTCCCCCTTCACCGAGCTTGCTGGCCCATTCGGAGGGTTGTTGCACCCGTGCGGCACGTTGCTCCTCGTCCATCCACCATAAAAGATCGGACTTGGGGGCAAACGCTTTTGCGGTGAAGCTATCCCCCGCAATCACCTCCCCGTCACTGAGTGCCAGACTTAATCCATCCACAAGTTCTGCCGGGCTTCCAGGAACATAATTGTACTTATTTAATTTAAAAGAGCCTTGACGTCCCAAAGAGTCCGTCCATAAAACCTCAATTCCTTTTTCAGAGTTGACGGTTCCTGATTGAGCCACCGTAAAGGTAAACTCAACATCTTCGTCTCCCTCATAGTAGCCCATCAGACCGGTAATGGGTGTAGAGGATCCAACGCCCCTCATCCCGGTAGCGGGTTCTTCTCCCGCAATTCCGCCCCAATCACTGGTTTGATCATGAGAACTTTTATAAGACGGAGGGTCAACATTCCCTCCACTCAAATTAACCTCAATCGAGATCCGGCCTTGCTCTCCAATTTCTTTACTGGTCAACATCAACTGATACGGTTTTTCCGCGCTGCCCGTCTTGATCACAAACGCTTCAACCTCAGCGCCGGAATCATTAATGGTCTGTTTGATTCCCTCCAACGTGTTATTGCTCTCTGTAATCGTAATACTGACAGGCGTTCGGTCTTCATCGTTACCGACTCTAATGCTGATCTTTCCTGTTCCCACATTATCATCAGGGCTTTTAAAGCCTTGAGAGGTGATTTGATGGGCCATGGCAACAGCATCAACGGCCATCGTTGTTTTTCCCGGTTTTGCCAGACGTTTCGCTGTCGCCGCAATGACATCCGGTTGACTCGATTCTACCTTCTTGGCTTCCCATATTTCATCTTGGGTCAACGCTTTGGAAACATCTTTGAGTTTCTCAAGCTCGACCTGTATCGCGTTCCAGGACTCCAGCTCAACCCCCTTTTGCTCTCTTCGCTTCTCAATAGGTACGATTTGACGCTTTTCGATCTCAATAAAGCGCCCTACGATCTCTTTGGTATTGAGATTCGAAGCCAAGCCACTAATAGCATTCGGGTTTAATTCACTCAAGGGAACTCCTTTGCCCTGGAAACATCACTTCTTCGGATTTTATAGGCAACATTTGCCTACCCACAAAATACTTAAGCACTTGATTATATTATCATAATGTTTTGAGTCCTGTTGTTCAGGACTCAGCATTAAAAGTGCTTCAAGAAATGTTCCAACTATCCGCCATTGCCTCGGAGTAACTGGAGTACCGCTTTAGGCATTTGATTGGCCTGGGCCAACATTGCCGTTCCTGACTCCATCAAAATCTGATTTTTTACAAAGCGACTCATATCAGAAGCCATATCTGAATCAGCGAGCTCTGATTCTGAGGACGTTAAGTTTTCTTGAGAAATCCTCAAACTGTTCAAATTTGTTTCCAGCGCGTTTTTCTGAAAGGCACCCAGTTTTGCTCGAAGGACTGAGATTTCGTCAATAGCGTTATCAATCACTTTGATAGAATCTTGCGCTGCTTGTCCTGTGAGTACGGAAATATCATCCAAACTACGAAAATCACTTTCATTTACTACGCTTTTTGACAAACTCTCAGGACTCGTATTTTGAATAGAGACCCTGATTTGCTGTCCTTGGTTTGGGCCGACTTGAAAGGCCAACGAATTTTGAGTCAGATGCACAAAGCCGTCGATTTCAGGAACAACGCGATTAAACATGCTGATTTCAGGTTTATCTTCACCAACCAGGTAATCATTGGACTTTTCAAACAAGAAATTTCCTTCAATTTGCCCTTCGATGCGATTGAAGACTTCATAAATCACATCATCTGTATCTTTTGTATACTGAATCGTCAGTCCCTCTGCGGTGGTTCCTTCCGCGGCTGTTAAAAACTGTCCATTTCCGATAGCAGGATCCCCTGCTCCAAGTTCAGGATTTCCACCGATCGTGCCCTCGATATCCTTACCAGGCAACGGAGCAACCGCATTATTTGCGGGTGCGTCATCAGCGAAAAAATCGTCCAGCGATGTGGTCACTGTAAAGGTGGGCTTACTTCCAAAATCTTTATGTCGAATGACCATCACTTCTTCATCAATGCTGAGTAATTTCTCCTCCATCATCTCTCTGGCTTCTGAGGGATAGGAACGAGTTTCTTTTAACGTATGGATTTTTTCATCCCAACCAGAAAGCAATTCTCCGAATTTTTCAGCGGGTTTGTACACAAACACTTCCAAATTCAATCCCGCGTCGTCAATCATTTGTTGCAATTCAGTACTGACCAAATGTTGAATCATGCTTTTCGCTGTTTCTTCAGCTTCAGAACTTCCATCGTGCAGGGCGTTAGTTACAATTTTATTCAAACGTTCCTGAAGGCTTTTGTTCGTATTAGGGTCCAAAGCAACGGTTTTTCCATTTTCTGTCACCACAAAGCTTGCAAACGCGTCTTCAAGTCCTAGTGCTTTGGTCGCGACGAGCATCGGACGGGTTGCAACCTGAGTGATGTTGACTTTGTAACCTTCTGAGGGAGACGGCTTGGTATTGACATCCGCACTGGTAAATTTTAAGCCATCGCCTACGGTTACCCCGCTGACCGCATTACTGCCATTCAGCAGAGATTGGGTTCCAAACTGAGTGTTTTTTGAAATTCTCCTTAAGGTTGCAAGCAAGTTTTCAATCTCATTTTGATCCGCTTGTAACATTTTTGAATCATTGGTTCCTTCGTTCGCGGCATGGATTGATAATTGACGCAACGTTACTAAAATGTTGCTAACCTCACTTAAGGCACCCTCTGCGGTTTGAATCATGGATATTGAAGTTTCGGAGTTACTAATCGCTTGTCCGATTGATTCAATCTGTGATTTCATTTGCTCAGAGATCACCATTGCAGCAGGACCATCGGCAGCGCTATTGAGTTTTCGTCCGGAAGACAAACGCTCTAACGTTGATTCTGTATCCTTCTGAGTCCGATTCAAATGTCTTAAGGCATTTAATGCCGCGATATTTGTATTGATTCGCATTGACATGATTCGATCTCCACTTTGACCACAATAAGGT
>JBBCAX010000211.1:0-4264 GCA_051382335.1 Deltaproteobacteria bacterium TL4 | reverse complement strand
ATGGGTTCCTTGAGCCTTGTTCCTTGAACCTTGTTCCTAAAATTCGGAAGTAAAATGGATCTCTCATTTTGAAAGATAACTATTAGATTTTAGGCGAATATTCATCACCCCACCTCCTAGGTCACGGAAGATGAATCGCGTAGCATTAAATAATACCGGATTTTGTTGTAAAATAAAAAGTCGATTAAACTGAAATATACAGGAGTAACAGAAATGTCGAGTATTCAACAAAGAGCCGAACTACAAGCCCAAATCTGGAAAATCGCTAACGATGTTCGTGGCTCCATCGATGGCTGGGATTTCAAACAGTATGTATTGGGTACGCTCTTCTATCGTTTTATCAGTGAAAACTTCGCAAGCTACATCGAAGGTGGTGATGACAGCGTCAAGTACGCAACGCTCTCCGATGCGGTCATTACCCCAGAGATCAAAGACGATGCCACAAAAACCAAAGGCTATTTCATCTACCCGAGCCAGCTCTTTGCCAACATCGCAGCCGGTGCCAACACCAATGAAAGCCTCAACACCGATTTAGCCGCCATCTTCTCCGCTATCGAAAGCTCCGCCAACGGCTACCCCTCCGAAATGGAAATCAAAGGTCTCTTTGCCGATTTTGACACCACAAGCAACCGCTTGGGCAATACCGTTAAAGACAAAAACAGCCGACTTGCCGCCGTACTCAAGGGCGTTGCAGGGCTGAACTTTGGGGAGTTTCAAGATAACCACATCGATCTCTTTGGTGATGCCTACGAATTTCTGATCTCCAACTATGCCGCCAATGCCGGTAAATCTGGCGGTGAATTTTTTACCCCGCAGCATGTTTCAAGGCTCATTGCACAACTGGCGATGCACAAGCAGACCACGGTCAATAAAATTTATGACCCCGCAGCCGGTTCCGGCTCTCTGCTCCTTCAAGCTAAAAAACACTTTGACGCTCATATCATCGAAGATGGCTTTTTCGGGCAGGAGATTAACCACACCACCTACAACCTTGCCCGTATGAATATGTTCTTGCATAACATCAACTACGACAAGTTCCATATTGCTCTGGGTAACACCCTTTTAGATCCCCATTTTGGCGATGACAAACCCTTTGATGCCATTGTTTCAAATCCACCCTATTCGGTGAACTGGATTGGAAGCGATGACCCCACCCTCATCAACGATGAACGCTTTGCCCCTGCTGGTGTATTGGCTCCCAAATCCAAAGCCGATTTTGCTTTTGTGCTCCATGCCCTCAGCTACCTTTCAAGTAAAGGCCGTGCTGCCATTGTCTGCTTCCCTGGCATCTTTTATCGTGGCGGTGCGGAACAGAAAATCCGTAAATATCTGATCGATAATAACTTCGTTGAAACCGTTATCGCCCTGGCTCCCAATCTCTTTTTTGGTACCACCATTGCCGTTAATGTCCTGGTGCTCTCCAAACACAAGACCGACAACAAAACCCAGTTTATTGATGCCAGTGCACTCTTTAAAAAAGAGACCAACAACAACACCCTCACCGTTGACCATATCGCTCAGATTATGGAAGCCTTTGACCGTAAAGCCGATGTTGATTATTTGGCGAAATCCGTTGACTTTGAAGCCATTGAAGCCAACGACTACAACCTCTCCGTCAGCTCCTATGTGGTTGCCGAAGACACCCGCGAGGTGATCAATATTACCAAGCTCAATGTGGAACTGAAAACCACGGTGGCAAAGATTGATCAGCTCCGGACGGAGATTGATGCCATTATTGAGGAGATTGAAACATGAGTAAAAAGAAAATATCAGTACCAACAATTCGCTCATCCGCTGCAGAATACCTTACCTTCGTCGCAGCCAGTGGCGAGGGTGGCGTTGAGGCTGTCTATGCCGATGAAGATGTATGGCTCAGCCAGAAAATGATGGGTGTTCTGTATGATGTCGAAACCAACACCATCAACTATCATCTGAAAAATATTTTTTCAGATAGCGAACTGGAAGAAGATTCAGTTATTCGAATTTTTCGAATAACTGCCCGAGACGGAAAAGATTACAGCACCAGGCACTACAACCTTTCGGCAATCATTGCTGTTGGCTACAAGGTAAACTCCGAACGGGCTGTGCAGTTTCGCAAATGGGCAACGGGTATTATCAGGGAATACACAATTAAAGCCTATGCCATGGACGATGAGCGCATTAAAAATGATGGCACCATACTTGGTAAAAAATATTTTGAAGAACAGCTTGAGCGTATTCGTGAAATACGGCTCAGCGAACGCAAGTTTTATCAAAAGATTACCGACATCTACGCCACCTCTATTGATTACGATATAACGGCCTCTGTCACCAAACGTTTTTTTTCTACCGTACAAAACAAGCTGCATTGGGCGATTCATGGGCAAACAGCCGCCGAAGTCGTCTACACCCGTGCCGATGCCGAAAAATCTCACATGGGCTTAACATCATGGAAAGACGGTCCCGCAGGCAAGGTTCAAAAATTTGATGTCAGCATTGCAAAGAATTATCTGACCAGCAGTGAAATTGCCCAACTGCAAAGACTGGTCAATGCCTATCTCGATATCGCCGAAGATATGGCACAGAGGAAGATACCAATGACAATGGCAGACTGGGAAGAGCGACTGAATCGTTTTATTGACGCAACCGATCGGGAAGTGCTGCGGAACGCTGGTAAAGTCAGCGCCGAAATCGCCAAAGCCCATGCCGAAAGTGAATTTGAAAAATACCGCATAGTACAGGACCACCTGTACGAATCCGATTTTGATAAGCAGATAAAGGCGCTGGAAAGTCTTGAAAAAAAACTCACGAAACGCGAGGGCGATGATGAGTAAGCAAAATCTAATGGAGAAACTGCTTGCGGGTGTAACGGTGGAGTGGAAGGCTTTGGGGGAGGTTGCGAAAATTCTTCGGGGCACTGCAATAACAAAAAAGGAAACAAATTCGGGTGTATTTCCAGTCGTTGCGAATGCACCCAATCCAATCTGTTATCATGACAAAAGCAACAGAGATGGGGAAACAATTGTTATTGCTAGGTCTGGGGCGTATGCAGGGCTTGTAAGCTACTGGAACAAACCTTTTTTTCTCACTGATGCGTTCAGTATTCATCCCGATAACAAAATCCTTAAATCCAAGTTTGTTTATTATCTCCTGAAAAATGAGCAAGAAAAGATACATTTTATGAAAGAAGGTAGTGGTGTTCCTCATGTTCGTGCAAGGGATTTTGAATCATATTCTATCCCCATCCCCCCCCTCGAAATCCAATCCGAAATCGTCCGCATTCTGGACACCTTCACCGAGCTTACAGCCGAGCTTACAGCCGAGCTTACAGCCGAGCTTACAGCCCGCAAAAAGCAATACACCTACTACCGCGACCAGCTCCTGACCTTTGAAGAGGGGCAAGTGGAATGGAAGTCGTTGGGGGGGGCTCGCAGAGAATCTTGATTCGATGCGTAAACCTGTAACGAGTGGCTTAAGAGAATCAGGCGACATTCCCTACTATGGGGCTTCTGGTATTGTTGATTATGTAAAAGACTATATTTTTGATGGCGATTTTTTGCTTGTTTCAGAAGATGGTGCGAACTTAGTTGCTCGTAGTACCCCAATTGCATTTAGTATTAGCGGTAAAAGCTGGGTCAATAATCACGCCCATATACTAAAATTTAACTCTTATGCTGAACGCAGGTTTGTTGAATATTATTTGAATAGTATTGACCTCACCCCATATATTTCTGGGGCCGCTCAGCCGAAATTAAACCAAAATAATTTAAACGGTATCAAAGTGCCAAACCCTTCACCATCAGAAAAAGCCCGCATCGTCGCCATTCTCGACAAATTCGATGCCCTCACCAACTCCATCACCGAAGGCTTGCCCCGTGAAATCGAACTGCGTCAAAAGCAGTACGAGTATTACCGTGAAATGCTGTTAAGCTTTCCAAAAGCAGGGGAATAATGGACCCACATAATCATCACCGTCGTTCAATCCGATTGAAAGGATATGATTATTCACAGGCAGGTGCCTATTTTGTCACCCTCTGCAATCAGGACAGGGCAAATCTGTTTGGTTCAATCCAAAACAGTTTGATGCAATTAAACGATGCCGGTAAAATGGTTGAAAAATGGTATTGGGAATTGGTCAATAAATTTCCCGATATACAATGCGGTGAAATGGTTGTCATGCCCAACCATGTTCATTTCATAATGATCAATGTAGGGGCAGACCTGCGTGTCTGCCCTGATAAAACGATTGTACGGGCAGACCTGCGTGTCTGCCCTGATAAAACGA
>JBBCAX010000210.1:0-1488 GCA_051382335.1 Deltaproteobacteria bacterium TL4 | reverse complement strand
CTTTTAAACGCTGCTGGGGGTTATGCAGGAATGAAGGATGCCGATGGCAAACTGCTTGTGGGTGAACTGCTTAGGGCAAAAATCCAACAACAATTTAGCGATTCCGAAAAAGCTGCAATTGTTATTGGTCATGTTGAAAAGATAAGGGTGGATCAGGAACAAGCAAAGGCGAGGCAATAAGGAAAACTTTTTTCAAGGTTGATCCTTGCAAAAACTCGATCAAGGATCAACCTTGTTCTTAAAATTAGTCTGGCTCGGAGTTGTCTAGGCCGCGATACATTGAGTAACACTTCATGATTTTTGAAAGGTAGTTACAATGGTTCGTACATGCGAGCTTACAAAACAATCCCATATTGCTCTGTTCGTGCCACGAAGCTATCCAAAGGTGCACTTCAAAGGTTGATCTGGATCGACTGGTACTTTGCTCATGGTAAAAAAGCCAGAGCGACCATGCGTCACTTTAATCTCTCACCAACGGTTTTCTACAGGTGGATGAAAAGGTACAAGCAGTATGACTTAAGATCAATCGAGGATTACACAAGTAACAGAAAGCCAAAACGTTTAAGACAAATGCAAACACCGCAAGCTACTATCGATTTGGTGTGCACGATTCGTGCCAATGATCCCGAAAAGAGCAAGTATGAAATCCAGGCAGAACTAAAAGACCTGGGTGTTGTCATTGGTTACAACACAATCCAGAAGATTGTTAACCGTCACCCGGAACTTTTAAATACCCAGCACATCAAGAAAGCCAGAAAGCACAGAACCCTGGCTATTGCCAGACTCAGAGCCGCTCGAGAGCTTCGTGAGAAGTACCTTGGTTCTCTTGTGCAGATCGACACTAAACACTTGTATGTCTTGGGCAAAAGGTTCTATCTCTTTGTGGCTGTTGACTGTAAGTCCCGCTTCGGATTCGTCTGGGCTTACCAGACAATCTCTTCTCAATCCGCAGCTGACTTTCTGCAACGAGTTATTGAATATTTCCCTTTCGACATTGAAGCCGTGCAAACTGACAACGGATCAGAGTATTTACTTAACTTTCACAAGGCCTGTACAAGCCTGGGTATTATCCACTATTTCAGTTTCCCCCATACACCCAAGATGAATGGTCGAGCCGAAAGGTTGATCCAAACAGCAACCTATGAATTCTTCCATTGGCAGGATGATCTATTACCAGACATTGAGATGATCAACAGTAGATGTCCAATCTTTAACCATAAGTACAACAACGACAGATACCATCAGGCCATTGGTTACCAGAAACCGGCAATCTATGTTAAAACATTACTGTCATCGAGAGGAGGTTAGTGTTACTCAATGTATATGGCCAGCACAGTCAGTTGACACGCGGATTTCCACATGTAATATTGGATCTCGTAAATGCCTAAACGATTTGGGTTATTGTTTCTTTGGTTTCCTTCAACCATATTGTTCCTGCTCCTTGCTCTGTTTTATTTCTACACCTATAGCCACCCTCTCGTTTTAGGC
>JBBCAX010000209.1:0-1879 GCA_051382335.1 Deltaproteobacteria bacterium TL4 | reverse complement strand
TCGATCCAAATTATCAACATCGGGAAACATCCTTGATGCGATTGGATAGAGAACTGAGGAGCGGGATATAAAGAAGGTGGCTGTTTATGTGATTGAAATCATAGTATTTAAAACACGAACACTTATGGGATATGCTTATTAAACCAGGTTGGATATTCCTGATTCTTTTTTAAGGCTGTCACCGAAGCCAAGGCCACGCTCCCTGCCTTAGACCAGCTCATGCCATTGTTTTTTTGTCGCTCAGCCACCAGCAGATCATTGGCCTTTTCTCCCCGATTACTCGAATTCCGTAGTCCCAACTGTTTTCGTATCTCATCAGCGGGAATCCTAGGACGATTTTTTTGCAGATACCGGATCAAAGGCGAGAGTTCTGCCTGGTTTTTGATCTGACTCTCTGGAAGCAGCTTCAAAGACTCAACCGCCTGTTCGACTAATCCATGCCACAGGAGAGGCAAGAGTTGATCGAGGACAGAGTTGCGAATCAGACTGCCTTTACAAGCCATACTCAACAGCTCCTTGCACTTTTTCTCCAGGTGAAACCAGTCCAGAATCACCGTGAGTTGGGAACGCCAGGAAAAGAAGGCCAGAAGCGTGGAATACAAGGAATGCCCATCCACAAAGAAGATCCAGGGACACCCTCCCAGTTGATTATGCAGTAGAAAGGCGAGCAGCATCCTTAACACTTTTAAGACTCCGTCTCCATTGAGCAGATAGCGAGTATCCTTCTTATGGATATGAATCACCGTATTTTGGACATACTCCCGCTTTTTGACCGCAACAGGAGACGCCAGAGGCGCTTTCAGTCGGACTTCTTTTTGTTTTTTGGCTCCGACGTCATCGAGGGAGATATGAACCGCTTTCTCCGGGTCTTCATAAGGCACCGGGTTCTTCAGAATTTCGGATTTCAGAGATGCTTCCACGGCGCAGTCCTCTATAAGTTCCACAAGTCTCTCCGGTTCTACTTCCTTGCCTGGATTGATCCCCTCCCTCGCTTGGGTTTGTAAAGGAAGGCCTTGAACGCTAAAACCCGATTGTTCTAGAAAGAAATTGGGGACAGGCCCTTTTTCTTCTTGTTCTAGAAAGAAATTGGGGACAGGCCCTTTTTCTTTTCTTTTTCTTTTTTTGTGTGATGTACTCAAATACCTGTCAGGACTCCAAAATGCGAAATTGGGGACAGGCTTTTTTTTTGTATGATGTACTCAAATACCTGTCAGAACTCCAAAATGCGTCTTGCTCCCAGTCTGAAAAAGAGTATTCTTAAGCGAATAGCAGTATTGACGCGTTTTGAGAAACTTTAGGAGCAATTCTTTATCCTGTAGGAGACCTGATGGCAAAAAGAAGGCTTATTACTTTTGATTGGGCCATGAAACGCCTTTTAAGAAGTAAAGCGAATTTCAGCATTCTGGAAGGATTTCTGAGTGAGCTTTTGAAAGAGGATATTCACATTCTGGAAATTCTGGAAAGTGAGGGAGAGAAGAAACACGACAAAGATAAATTTAACAGAATTGATCTGAAAGTTCGAGATTCCCGCGGCGATATTATTCTCATTGAAGTTCAGTATGAAAGAGAACAGGATTATCTCCAAAGAATCTTATATGGAACCTCCCGGATCATCACCGAACATCTTCATGAATCCGAACCTTATTCCACCATTATGAAGGTGATTTCAATCAATATCCTTTATTTTGATCTTGGACAGGGAGCGGATTATGTCTACAGGGGAACCACCACTTTCAACGGGATTCATAAAAGCGATGAACTTCAATTAAGTGAGAGTCAGAAGGAACTTTACCATAAACAAAAGATCTGTGAGCTTTATCCTGAATATTATTTGATCAAAGTGAATCAGTTTGACGATCACGCGAAAGATCCCCTGGAT
>JBBCAX010000208.1:0-13872 GCA_051382335.1 Deltaproteobacteria bacterium TL4 | reverse complement strand
TTTGGTGGGAAAAATATGAAAGAGAATCTTGATAATTGCAGGGACTCCGAACCCTTTTTTATGAATATACTTTGTCAAGTTGGTTTTTTATGAGAAAGCCGTGCGGAGAGGGCGGAGGCACTGCCGGCAATGGCCTCCTCGAAGGCGGGGAAACGGATACCGCCACTTATGTTTGTAATGGAGCAACCGGAACCACAGGCTTCGGAACCACGGGTGCCGCGGGTGCTAAAGGTGACACGGGTGCCAATGGGTACACCACGCTGATCAAGTCCAGTACGGCGAATGCGCCGGCACTCTGTCCCAATGGCGGTCTGAAAGTAGATTCAGGACTCGATAACGGCGATGGCGGAGGCACGGCCAACAACGGAATTCTGGAAGAAGTGGAAGTGGACGCCACTTCCTATGTCTGTAATGGCGCCACAGGCGATAAAGGTGCCCCGAGTACTTCCGGCTACAACACGCTGCTCACAATCACTACGGAAATTCCCGGCGGCAATTGTACCTCAGGAGGTAAAAAGCTTGAATCGGGTCTCGACAACGGAGATGGAGGCGGTACAGCCAGTAATGGAACCCTGGAAAGCGGAGAATTGGATTATTTCACCTATGTTTGTAACGGAACCGACACGACTCCGCCTCTAGTCTCCAGCACCAACCCTAAGTCTTACGCAATCGGAGCGGACGTGACTGCCAGTATTTCGATGACCTTCAATGAAGCCATGAATACCGCTACAATCACCACCAATACCTCAGATACGACTTGTTCCGTCAGTATTCAGCTCTCCTCTGACAGTTTCACAACCTGCGTTCCAATGAGTGTCTCACCCGTTGCCAGCGACAAGGACAAAACGTTTACAGTCACGCCCGCTTCCAGCCTGAGTACGTCAACCAGGTATAAAATCAGGGTAACAACCTTCGCTACGGACTATACCGGGAACGCCCTGGCGTACCAATATACACAGACCGCGGGTTTCCTTAAAAATGAGGTTCTTACTATTTCCGTGTCTAGAGGCGATGGCCAAAACACACTGATCTGGAGTTCCGTTACCGGAGCAGCGAGTTATAACCTCTATTGGAGCGCTACGACCGGAGTCACTACCAGCAACGGCACTAAAATCAGCGGGGTGACAGTCCCTACATTCTACGGGTCTGACCAATGGCACCGCTTATTATTACATCCTGACGGCAGTCAATACGGGAGGAGAAAGTAACGCTTCCACGGAAGTCAGCGCCACACCCACAGATCCGTTTACCTCTGTGTCCTCCAGCATGGTCTCGATTAGCGGGGGAACTTTTCAGATGGGGGCTGTCAACACATCGTCTAATGGAGCACAACCTCCGCATCAAGTAACGTTGAGCGCGTTTTACATTTCGGAGCATGAAACCACGGTCGGGGAATACAAGTTGTATGATTCCAGCGCGAGCAGTTATGGCTGTTCTGGAGATGACTGCCCGGTGGTGGATGTTTCCTGGGACGATATACAGAACTACATCACCTGGCTGAACGGACAGCAAAGCAGTCGGACCTATCGGATGTGTACCGAAGCGGAGTGGGAATACGCGGCACGAGCGGGAACAACCACGGATTGGTCTTGCGGCAGCGACAGTTCGTGTCTGGATAGTGTGGCGTGGTATATAGATGTTCATTTAAATAAATTCATTGGAATCACTGTGGAGTACCAAAGCTTGCTTTGGCAAAATTCAAAGAAAAGCTTTGGCTTTTCTGGTCAAAGCAAGCTTTGACACTCCTAATCATGAGTCGATTAAATGGGTCATCCAAAATATACATGCTGAATTTGGCACCTTTCATTTTCCAGTGGACAGTCGATCTTTAACGCAAAGTCGCGAAGACGCAAAGAGCGCAAAGAAATATTTTAAAACCCTTTGCGTTCCTTGCGTCCTGGCGCCTTTGCGTTAAAATAAAGAAAGAAGTAACTATGATTAAACTGTAAACACAGTCTCTACTTTTCTGTATTTTTAAAAGGTGCCTGATTTCGAGTGTGTTTTTATAGGAAGGTTTATGCGGGTAAAGATCATGACTCTGGAGTTTTCCAACTGGTTGCGGGATTTTGGCACAACCGTGTTAGACTGGTTTCTCGTGGACAAGAAGCTTTCAAAGCTGGAGCATCCTTCGACCACGCAATTCTCAAACAGATCCCGCGCCGGAAAATCAAGGAGGCGGCCCTGTCGCGGTTGCTGGATCACATCATTGACGCGCCGGTGGGATTGCCAGCGGATGGTTCCGACAAAGGGGTTCCCATCGGCAATCTGACCAGCCAGCATTTTGCCAACCTGTATCTGGGACAGCTCGACCAGTATCTCAAAAGCCAGGTTTCGGTGAAAGCCTACGTGCGCTACATGGACGACATGCTTTGTTTTGGAGAGAGTAAAGAGGAACTGGTATAAAGAAAACACAGGCTGCGGGACGGCTCAGGCTCCAACCGTGTGAATCGTGGCGGCGGCTTCAACAACAACAACGGCGACAACTTGCGGTCAGCCAATCGCGACAACAATTCGCCGGGCAATCGCGACAACAACCTCGGGTTCCGCCTGTGTTCCAGCTCAGGGCAAACGTGTGATGGCAGGCGTTCACGGATTCCTGCCCGGTCCCCATACCCCGAACCGCCGTCTTGTCCGACTGGCAGCAGTCGCTACCAAACAGCCTCGGATCTCCACGACTGGTACCGCAAGGGAAGATCGTGGGGATTTTCCTACTCGTTCCCAAGCTTGTATATAACGCCTCAATAAGCCCGCCAGAGTCAGTAGGGTGCCGCTTAAGCGAAGCGAGCGCACCATAAATCCACCAGGTGGCGATAGTTAAGCCAGTAGGGTGCCGCTTAAGCGAAGCGAGCGCACCACAAATCCAGCCGGTGGCGATAAGAGTTGCGCCAGTAGGGTGCCGCTTAAGCGAAGCGAGCGCACCACAAATCCAGCCGTGTCGATAAGAGTTGAGCCAGTAGGGTGCCGCTTAAGCGAAGCGAGCGCACCACAAATCCAGCCGTGTCGATAAGAGTTAAGCCAGTAGGGCCGCTTAAGCGAAGCGAGCGCACCATAAATAAGGGGATGGCGGCTTTCTGGTGCGCTCGCTTCGCTTAAGCGGCACCCTACCTTAAGTTTCTCCTCGTTCCCAAGCTCCAGTTTGGGAATGCTTTGCTCTTTGTTTCGTAACCTTTCCTCTGTGGTTCCAGCCGCGTCTGCTTTGAAATTCCGCTTGCTCTTCGTCCAGTTTCTTGTCAGAATGGAATAAAACACCTGCTTAAAAGAACGCTTGTCTGAAAAGGGCTTATGACCGATCAAGAACTCAAAGAACTGGTTGCCAGCTTGGCAATCGCCCAAAAAGAAACCGACAAACAACTCAAAGAAACCGACCGTCAACTCAAAGAAACCAGCCGTGAGATGAAGGAAAAAACAGCGGAAACCGACCGACAGCTTAAGGAAACTGACCGACAGCTCAAAAAAACCAGCCGTGAGATGAAGGAAAAAACAGCGGAAACCGACCGTCAACTCAAAGAAACCGGCCGTGAGATGAAGGAAAAAACAGCGGAAACCGACCGACAGCTCAATGAAAAATTTGCGGAAACCGACCGACAGCTCAATGAAAAGTTTACGGAAACCGACCGACAGCTCAATGAAAAGTTTACGGAAACGAGCCGTATCGTCAAAGAATTGTCAAAAAATATCGGAGGCTTGAATAACAAGTTTGGTTCCTTCACCGAAGGGATGGCGTTTCCCTCTGTCTCGAAAATCATGACAGAGCGCTTTGGGATGGATACCTTTCTGACCCGTCTCCGCAAAAGAAAAGAGGGAAAGAATATGGAAGTGGACGCGGTGGCCTATATGAATGGGACGGTGAATGAGTTGTATGTGATTGAAATCAAAAGTCGTCTGGAGCAACGGGATCTGGACCAAACGCTGGAGATTCTGAAAAACTTCCGGATGTTTTTCCCTGAGTTTTCCGACAAAACCATCCGGGGAATGTTAGTCTATGTGGATACCGAATCTTCAGTGAGAGAGGACGTGCTGCAATCGGGTCTGTATTTGGCAGCCATCCATGATGAAGTCTTTTCCCTTGAAACTCCCGCCAATTTTACGCCCAAAACCTTCTGATGGGTCTGTCCTGGTCGCGAGACTTTCTGCCGTGTTTTCTCTTTGTGGCGCGCTCGCTTCGCTTAAGCGGCACCCTTTCTACAAACCCGCTAAAATCCAGCGTTTATTTAGGAAAGATGTCTATTCTGACGTTCCCAGGACTCTTGCGATTTCTCTCAGTGTAACCATGGTTTTCTCTTCAAGTTAAATTTCCGTTTTTACGGAAATGATATTTTGATAAATGAGTCGCTATCACTCACTTGGTGTTTAGCCTTCAGCATTGAGATGCCCGTTTTATAAAGGTGCGGATCTCACAGGTTTTTAAAGCGAATACCTGACGCTTAACAGCGAATACCTCTTCGGAAACAGCAACCGATCCGTTAGATTTTGCCTCTCCTTGTTGGCAATAAAATGGAAAGCGACATTGATGCCTAAATATTGATCAGCAAGATTCCTTTGAAACCCCGCGCTTCCGCGGTACTTGGCGACTTGAGTGTTCGAGAGGCAGACTTTATCTTTGTAAAATGGCAAGGAACTCAAAGTGAGGAGTGGCAGGGAAAAAGTTGTAAATTTTCTGATAAACTAATTGATAGGCAGTCATCAACCGCTTGAGATCCCGAATACAGGTAGAAAGATTGCATGAAAGATAAATCACTCTTTTGGGTTTAAGGGCCAGGAGTTGTTCCAAGACCTGAGGGTGTAACCCCGCACGGGGAGGATCCACGATCACAACCTTGGAGGCTTTGATGTAATTGAGAAAGTTTTCGGTTTTTCCGCTGGCCACGTAAAAATGTGCCAGTCGATTGCGCTCAATATTGTGTTTTGCATATTGCCAGGCTTCAGGATTGCTTTCTACGATCACGGCATCAGAAATTACTTCGGAAAGCGCGATGCTCAGCGTTCCTGTGCCTCCATAGTAATCAACAACGGATTCTCCTTTTACAAAAGGAAGCAGATCCTCCAAGGTTTTTTCCAGCACATTCATATTCACCTGAAAAAAACTATGGACTCCATACTCCAAGGTTTTACCACAAAGTTCTTCTTCCAAGCCTAATTTTCCTGCTTGATGAAGTACTTTCTGCACCGATTTTCCGTGACGTTTTTCCTCCTGGAAAACGACAAAGCCTGAAACCCTGGGGCAAAGTTTTAAAAAATCAATTTTTGGAAACCCTTTGGAGTGAACCCCTAACGCAAAAATCACCTGTTCTTTTCTATTACATCTTAAGGTCAACCGATCCAGGGACGAAGCGGAAATTTGCTGTTGTTCCAAAATATTGCGTAATAAGGTTCCCACTTGGTTTAAAGGCGATGAAAGCAGAGCACAATCCTTTACAGCGAGCCGCTCATTACTATTTCGCTGTATCAGCGCGAGAGAAAGCTGTCCCTTGTTCTCCGCGAAATGGAACTCGACTTTATTGCGGTAATGAAAGCGACAATGGTCTGTCACCAAGGCGGGAACATCCCCTGTTTTATTCCATGCTCGATCAAAGTTTTCCGCGGTAATTCGTTGTTTCCATTGATTTTCAGCATCCTGGTTGAGGATTTGCCAGGGACTACAGCTCATAAAATGGTCTTCTTGAGGCGTAATCCGTTCCGGAGAGGGGGCAAGAATAAGGGAGGCATAGGCTTCAATATAATCCTTTTTCTCTTTGATCACGCGAGCCTGCACGAGTTCTCCGGGCAAGGCGTTTTGTATCATAACCACCTTCCCTTGGTATCGTCCCAAGGCCATCCCCCCAAACACTAATTTTTCAACACGGCATTCTATCATGGTATCCATTGAGTCACTCTCCAGGTGTTCATTTTTGACAGGTTTTTGAGGGAAACGCCCTGGACTTCAATCCTTCGGCAAGTTCCTTTTTTGATATTAAGCGACAGCGACTGACTCCATGCCAAGTCCTAGATCACAGCGCCCCTTTCCCTTGCGGCAATAACAATTTTCGCGCAGGCTTCCGCGTCAGAAAGTGCGTGATGGTGTTGAAGCGGAATGTTCAAATGGGAACAGACATTGGATAATTTGGTGGGACGAATATTCCACACGGCTCTCGCTAATTGCACGGTACACCTGAACGTCAAGTGAGGCGGTTCGATAGCGGCAGTCTCACAACAGGCATATAGCACACCTTTATCGAAGCTTGCGTTATGTGCCGCAATGAAAGACGCTTGCGTGAGCTTTTTCTCGAATTGAGGCCATAGTTCCGCGAAAGTTGGTTCATTTTTTACATCCTGCCACGAAATACCATGTAAATCGGTGAAAATGAATTGTTTACGGGGAGGACGAATTAAAGCATAAGTTCGGTCAACAATTTGATTGTCTTCGACGGTCACAATCGCCAACGAACATGCGCTGTCCCTGTCATAATCGGCGGTTTCAAAATCAATGGCGGCAAAGGCCGTTGAAAGGGTTGCTGACTTTGGGTTCATTCTTATTCTCAATTCGAGAGTGATGAGTTCTGGGATTGGAGCGATGAGTGTTCGCATTGAACCAAGCTTTGGAAAAATGGTCAACACAAACTATCAGGACTTGTAATTCGCTACTCTTTTGATAAACTGGAACGAAATGTTTAAGATAACATTCTTTGGTTTTCAAAATACTATGAATAAAATTGTTTTACTTGCTTTCTTATGCTGTTGGCTGCTCTTGACGCCCTCTGTCATTCAAGCGGAACCGTATGGACTTTACGAAGGAAACATTGCGGATTGGAATACCGAATCTGAAAAAGCCAGGCTTCTTATCATACGCGCCTTTGCTCAGTATTTAGTCCAAAAGGAGGTGGTCCCGAGAGACAAACCGATTCTTGAACAATTCACGACGACACTCCATCAGTGTGTGAGCAGCATTGCCGCCTCAGAAAGACTTCCGTTGCAGACCTCCATTCATGAAATCGTGGAATCCTGTACCATGGTGTTGATGACGCCTCCTCCCAGTAACCCGTAATTTCACACGCATTGTTATGAATAAACAAACCATCCTGAATCTTGTTATTGCAAAGCTGACTGACGATCTGGCCCTTACCAAAAAAGCGGCACTAACGGCTTATGATGTAGCGACAAGCGATGAGAATATTGCTGAAAACAAATATGATACGTTGAGTTTGGAAGCCTCATACCTCGCTAGGGGGCAAGCGAAACGGGTTCAGGAACTTGAAGAAGCGCTGAGTCTTTATAAACACCTCATACTGAAGGAGTTTTGTGAGCATTCTCCCATTTATTTGTCAGCCTTGGTTTCCTTGGTAGATGAAGACGACTGCAAGAAAATCCTGTTTATCGGCCCCACGGCGGGAGGAATAAATATAGAGCATGAGGGACAAGAAATCACGGTCATTAGCCCCAATTCGCCTTTAGGTAAATGCTTGATGGGCAATACAGCACAGAATACCATTGAACTGGGAGTGGCTCAGACGGTTAAAGAATACGAAATTACTGACGTTTGTTAACAACCGCTGTTAACCTTTTGTGAAAAACACCTCAGGATCGCTCTTAGCGAGGAATGGCCAGAAAGTGAAATTTCGGCTTAGGGAAGATAACAAAATACGCTTTGTCTATTTTTTTCATAAAACGAGGACTTAAACGCAATCTGATCCAGACCTTGGATTTTCCATGTTTCTGCTCATCTTCTTTAACCACAACATAATATCGGGCTTTGTCGTTGTTTCCCTCTTTGACAAGGAAACAAAAATAATTCTGGACGGGTTTGATCTTCTCAATGTCTTCCATACTTTGGAGGGCATACCGATAGGTTTCTACCGTTTCTAATTTATTAATAAATAACCGTGTCAGGCCTTGATAAACATGAGTCCCTTTCGCTTGAATATCACTCCACTCGATGTTTTCCCATTTGATATTGGGTAGATGTTCTATCGGAACTTCTTCGGGATGATCGTCATAATCGAAGGTAAATACATAAGGCATGGTTTGAATTCCCATTCCATATTCGCCGTCATCGGTGATATCAGGAAAGTCCGTCTCCACCCCCTCATCTTCCGGTTCCTCAGGAGGAACTTCCGGTTTCTTTTCTTGTTCAACTTTGATTTCCGGCGTCACAACAGGAGTTTTCTTTGGCGCTTGAACCTCTATGACCTCCACTTCAGGGCCTGTGATTTCGATTTTTTCTTTGGTTTGAACTTGCTCGTCAAACTCTCTAAATTTTTCACTCAGTTTATCTTGTCCTTTTTCTTTAATATTATGCTCCTTTGCCAAACTGTTAATGCCCTGTTCAATCAACAATAAAAACATTTCACGTTGAAAACGCTCAGGTAATTCATCGGGAAATTGAGGATAAGCCAGTTTGAGCTTAAAGGCCATACGGAGGCGATTCAAAAAAGAGCGTGAGACGCGGGTATGCGCGAGTGATTTAAGAAAATTGGGGCGTTCCTCACAAACCAGATGTAATAGAAAAGCGCTATAACTCCGTGTCTCTCTGAAAGGGGAATCCAGACAAGACAGGGGATACCGGACATTCAGCATGGTGATTTTACTATGATGGTTGATTTTCAGCAACTCACTCCAGTCCAGCGGTAATTTGTTCAGGGGGCGTCTGAAATGTACGGGTAAGCGACTCATGTGACGAACGGTTGTGACATCCACAGTGGTTTTCCACAAATGGGCGACGGCTTTATAGTCTTTTTCATGAGCAGGACTATACCAGGGATGGGAATTATCTTGTGCTCGGCACGCTTTGTTTAAATTATTAAAATGCCCCACAATGATTCTAAACACGTCCTCGGCAAGTTCCAAGTAGGGTGTCAATTGTTTTTTATTGGTTCCGACTTGAAAGGCGAGCGATTCGTAAAAATAGATCATCATTTTCAAAGGAGTAAAATCCCCCTTTTTAAATTTAAATTTTGTTAAGTAGACCGCCTCATTTTGATACCAGTCCAGTAAATCAGAAGTCTTCGCCAATTCAGGCAAGAAGGGCACTTGGTAATATATTTCCCGATGGCTCTCCCAGGGTAAGGCTTTGGCTTGTGCTTCCAGGAACTCCTTGTTTTTGGACAAGTGAGATAGGGTTTTAAGCAGCGTCAAGGCGGTGACTTTAATGGAGGGATGGAGGTTTGGGGTTTCAAGAAGATATTTGTTGGTTAATTCACTATAAACCTGAACTTCCTCAGGAGAAATCGCTTTTTCCAAACTTTCTGCCAGAGGAAGGGTTTTAGGAGTTTCCGCCACTTCACCCAACGTCAGTGTATCGTCAAGTTTACCAGCCATAGAGTATCCCCTGTATGTAAAAAACATGGTTTATCATAGAAACAAGACCTCAAAAATACGTTCTTAATTCATCCCGGTTTCGCACCGGGATAAGTCCCCATACTTTGGTCTTTGTCGCCAAGCAAAATTTGAATAGGGTCCCCTTATTTGCGTAAGTCTTCTCATTTCTATAAACGCAAGAATCACACCAACGAATTAATTATCAATGATAAAGTGACAGTTTTTCTGAGGAGTAAGCCAGGACCGGCTTGGGGACCACAAAACAACCCCAAAGCCGGGAATGAATTGCCTAAGGATTTACAATGCCGGAAGACATTATGGACGTCCTAAGGCTTTCTGGAATTGTTGTTTGCCCCGTTTACGGGCTCGTTCAAAGACGAACATCATTTTTTCTTTGAGTAAGGGATCTTTGAGCAGTTTTGGAATCAAGCGTCCTAAGGAATCGGCCCGTACCTGTAAGGATTTACCAAAAAGAAGTTTCGGTGTATCCGCAAAAGCCTCAAAAATAATTTCCCGATGAGGAAACCACCATAAATCCGCTTTAATGTTAGGAGCGAGATCATAGCTCACCACTTTAGGTTTCGTCATTTCTTCTAATCCCAAATGCGAGTGAGTTGCGCCCAATCCACTTTTTTTCCATCCTACCCACGGGAGTTCTGAGGAGCCATGAGTGTAAATATGGTCATTCAATGTGGTAATTCCTGTTTCCAATTGTTTAGCCATTTTACGGCCACGATCGTTGTTTGTGGTCCAAACACTACTGGTCAATCCCAAGTCGGAATCATTAGCCAGTGCGATGGCTTCCCGGTCTGTTTTAAAAGTCATGACGCCGATGACAGGTCCAAAGGTTTCTTCTTTCATCACGTCCATGTCATGAGTCACATCCACCAAAACGGTTGCAGGATGAAACAGCCCCTTTTCATCGGGACTGACCGTGGACTGCGCGTATATTTTTGCCCCTTGTTTCAAGGCATCCGCCACATGACGTTTCACTAATTCCAACTGACTTACCGTTGTCATGGCACCGATGTCTTTGTCAAAACGGCCGGAATCCGCACCTTGACGCAGACTTTCTGTTTTTTCTTTAACCAACTTCAAGAACTCCTCCGCAACGGATTCATGAACATAAACCCGTTCCACGCCAGCACACGTTTGACCGCTATTTTGGAATCCCCCCCAGACCGCGCCATTGGCGGCACGCTCAAGGTTGGCATCTTCCAGAACAATCATCGCGTCCTTGCCTCCCAGTTCCAAAGAAAGAGGAGTGACGTTTTCTGCTGCTTGCTTCATTAAAATTTGCCCGACACCGACACTGCCTGTAAAAAAGATTTTATCTATTTTGTTTTCAAACCAAGCCGTCGCCACTTGAGACCCTCGACCTTGTACGTAATGAAACAGTCCCTTGGGCAAACATCCTGCTTTGATGATTTTTTCGATCTCCGCGCCTACCATAGCGGTTTCAACAGCCGTCTTGAGCAGAATGGCGTTTCCTGCCATCAAACCCATCATGACTTCACCAAAAGGAATGGAAAACGGATAATTCCAAGGAGAAATAATCCCCACGACGCCCAAGGGCATTCTCAAAAGGTAACTTTGCTTATTAGCAAACAACACATTGGAGGCTGGAATGTTTTTCTTTTTCAAATGTTGTTTGGCTTTTTTGGCGTACCAGTCACAGGCCAAAATACTCGGGATCACCTCTGTATTTAAGGCATCAGAAAGCGTTTTACCATTATCCTTTGAGATGACTTTTGCGATGGCTTTGGTATTTTCCATCATGTAATCTCTCATTTTCAACAGACATTCCTTCCTTTGATCAAAGGTCATTTCCGCCCATATCTTTTGTGCCTTTCTCGCCTCTTCAAAAATTCTGGGCATCTCTTCAATTGGTGTAACGGGAACTTCTCCAATCTTTTCTCCAGTCGCGGGATTGAAGGATTCAATGACTTGGGGAGAACGGGAAGTGGGTGTTTCTACCTTATCTGTCGAAACCACATCGGGTTTTGGATTGGCGCTCGTTTTGGAAGGGGCTGTCGCGGCTCCCTCTGTTGTCCCTGTTTTAGCGGATTTCACAGGCTTGTTGGTTGCTGTCTCACTCATAAGTTCCTCTTCTTCTGAAATTTATAATTATAGTTAGCTGAAATAAGACTTTTCCGGTACGTTTCTTGATTGAAGGCGTCACTGGTGACTCGTTCGCTACCTCTTTGAGGTTCAAATCAGCGGAAGGGACTCCCGCCTTCGCAAGAATGAATAATTCTATGCCAAGACCAAGCTAATTTCGGTTACTACATATGATGATCACAGGTGCAAGGACATAAATTGCCATCCCACCATACTCATTTTTTAAGAGCACTCAAGTTTTTTGGTATTTGCCTCAAGTCCATCCGAGTTAATCACTGCATTTTTCTGAAAAATTCTGATTCGCTCATCCGCCCTGACCTGGATTCTTTTAGGAAGTTTCTCATAAGATTTAAGGTAATGCCTATGAAATTTAATTTTCATGGTTATGTCGTGTCTTGAGGTATGCGAGTGCTTCCTTGGGGGTCATTGCGTGCGTGCTATCCTCAGGGTTGAGAGAAAGAATTTCTTCTTCTTGAGCAACAGTGAGGCCATTATCGGTGATAATGCGTTTTTTGAGTTCGGTTAGCGGAAGATTGGTGAGTATAGACGCAATTTGCTCCGGAAGGTCAATTTCAACTCGCATGGTGTTCTCCTTAAGTTTATGGTTGGGAAAGTAAATCCATGACTTGTTACATTGGTATAGTTTGTTATTTTCCAATTTGCAAGGCCATCTCCCTCACTGAAACGGTCTGTCATGCAATTCCTCCCTTTCTTTGGGCTAGGTTTCTATGGTTTGCCGATGTTGATCCCGCTAAATTTTCGGCATGGTTCAAAAATGTCCATTAGACATCTTTCCTAAATAAACGCTGGATTTTAGCGGGTTTGCAGGAACTCTGGTAGGGTGCCGCTTAAGCGAAGCGAGCGCACCACTCAAGGTAGGGTGCCGCTTAAGCGAAGCGAGCGCATCACTCAAGGTAGGGTGCTTAAGCGAAGCGAGCGCGCCACTCAAGGTAGGGTGCCGCTTAAGCGAAGCGAGCGCACCACTCAAGGTGGTGCCGCTTAAGCGAAGCGAGCGCACCACTCAAGGTAGGGTGCTTAAGCGAAGCGAGCGCACCACTCAAGGTAGGGTGCTTAAGCGAAGCGAGCGCACCACTCAAGGTAGGGTGCCGCTTAAGCGAAGCGAGCGCACCACTCAAGGTAGGGTGCCGCTTAAGCGAAGCGAGCGCACCACTCAAGGTAGGGTGCTTAAGCGAAGCGAGCGCACCACTCAAGGTAGGGTGCTTAAGCGAAGCGAGCGCGCCACTCAAGGTAGGGTGCTTAAGCGAAGCGAGCGCATCACTCAAGGTAGGGTGCCGCTTAAGCGAAGCGAGCGCACCACAAATAGAAAACACGGTAGAAAGTCTCGCGACCAGAGACAGACCCATCAGAAGGTTTTGGGCGTAAAATTGGCGGGAGTTTCAAGGGAAAAGACTTCATCATGGATGGCGGCCAGATACAGACCCGATTGCAGGACGTCCTCTCTCACGGAAGACTCGGTATCCACATAGACTAACATTCCCCGGATGGTTTTGTCGGAAAACTCCGGAAAAAACATCCGGAAGTTTTTCAGAATCTCCAGCGTTTGGTCCAGATCCCGTTGTTCCAGACGACTTTTGACTTCAATCACATACAACTCATTCACCGTCCCATTCGTATAGGCTACCGCGTCCACTTCCATATTCTTTCCCTCTTTTCTTTTGCGGAGACGGGTCAGAAAGGTATCCATCCCAAAGCGCTCTGTCATGATTTTCGAGATGGAGGGAAACGCCATCCCTTCAGTGAAGGAACCAAACTTGTTATTCAAGCCTCCGATATTTTTTGACAATTCTTTGACTATACGGCTTGTTTCCTTGAGTTGTTGGTCGGTTTCCGCTGTTTTTTTCTTCATCTCACGGCTTGTTTCCTTGAGTTGTTGGTCGGTTTCCGCTGTTTTTTTCTTCATCTCACGGCTGGTTTCCTTGAGTTGACGGTCAGTTTCTTTGAGTTGTTGGTCGGTTTCTTTTTGGGCGATTGCCAAGCTGGCAACCAGTTCTTTGAGTTCTTGATCGGTCATAAGCCCTTTTCAGACAAGCGTTTTTTTAAGCAGGTGTTTTATTCCATTCTGACAAGAAACTGGACGAAGAGCAAGCGGAATTTCAAAGCAGACGCGGCTGGAACCACAGAGAAAAGGTTACAAGGCAAAGAGCAAAGCATTCCCAAACTGGAGCTTGGGAACGAGGAGAAACTCAAGGTAGGGTGCCGCTTAAGCGAAGCGAGCGCACCACTCAAGGTAGGGTAAAGGTAGGGTGCCGCTTAAGCGAAGCGAGCACACCACAAATAAGGGGACCGCTGCTTTTTGGTGCGCTCGCTTCGCTTAAGCGGCACCCTACTTATGCTCAACAGCTATTCTCGGAGCACAAATAAGGGAACCGCTGCTTTCTGGTGCGCTCGCTTCGCTTAAGCGGCACCCTACTTATGCTCAACAGCTATTCTCGGAGCACA
>JBBCAX010000207.1:0-13864 GCA_051382335.1 Deltaproteobacteria bacterium TL4 | reverse complement strand
CCAACGAAAAACGGACATTACTGCCTGGATGTTGGGTTTCGCTACCGCTCTACCCAACCTACTGAAATGATGGCTGTCCCGTCTTAGGCCAGTAGCCAAAAAAAGGTACCTGCACAGGTGAAATTTTTTTCAATTCCAATCAAATACGAAGATGATGCCGAGGCGGAACTGAACGCTTTTTTGAAGACAGTTCGTCTGATTACCCTTCAACGGGAACTGGTATGCCAAGAGAAGCGGTTCTATTGAGCGATTGCCGTGGAATACATGGAAGGGAATGGAAAAGATTCCCTGAGCAGAGACGCGATCAAGAAAAAAATCGACTACAAGGAAACCCTGTCTCCCGAAAATTTCGTGATTTTCGCCAGATTGCGGGATTGGCGCAAGGAAAATATCCAGCTCAACCGAACCTGCCGGGGAGCACCGTTTCTTGGTTTTCGAGTATTTCCGTGTCATGTTCGTCTGCTGCCCCGGAGCATGAGACGCTTTTCCACCAAATACAGGGAATACGAACGAAATTATTGCGAAGGACTATGGTCTGAAAGCGAAATAATCCGTCATCTGGAACCGCTGGTCGCATTTACGAACCTTGGCGACAGCACACCGTTTCGGAGGATGGCGATTGAAAAATTTGGCGTTTTGTTCTGAAGGGATTGACCATTTTATAGTTGTCCAGTTGTCCAGAAAAGTTTTGACGGGCTGGAAGCCTGTCCCACCAGTGGCACTGGCATCTTGCCAGTGAAAAAACTTTTCTGGACAACTATAGTGATCAGGGGGTTTCGTCCAGAGAGGCTCGAACCGTGTCAAACGCAGCGGCAGTTGGAACAACAACGCCAGGAACTTGCGTTCGGCGAATCGTAACAACAACTCGCCCGACAACCGGAACAACAACAACGGGTTTCGGCTCGCCCTCTCCCCAGCTCGCCAGGTCGGCGGATACCGGCTTGCCGACCAACGGACGAAATCCCGCCCCCACTTTTTTACATTCGCGGGGCAAAAAGAGGCAGCCCTGCTGGTGTTAGTAGCCGGATTGGATGATCCGGTCGAAGGCTCCGGCAGGTTTTTCTTAAATCAAGCCCAACCTGTCTAATGAAGCCAGCGGGGATGACTCGCTTTTTTCCAGGCGTTTCGCAGGCTTGAAGATTTTTTAAATTTGGAGGCGAGATGTTAAATACTTTAGAAGGCATTGTACACAAAGGAAAAATCGAGTTGCTGGAAACAGCGGTTTTGAGTGAGGGAGCGCATGTATTAGTGACTGTACTCCAAAATGAAGAGACTCAATTCTGGGCAGAAGTGAGTCAAAATTCTCTCGAAAAGATATGGAATAACCCTGAGGATGATATTTATGCCGAACTACTCCAAAAATGACGTGATTTTAGTGAAATATCCCTTCTCGGATGTATCGGCGCAAAAAGTACGTCCCGCGGTTGTGGTCAACGCTCCTCACGTTTCAAATGATTTGCTGGTTGTAGCACTAACCAGTAAAACGACTTCTCTTTTAAAAGGTGAATTTGTACTCACAGATTGGGCATTAGCAGGACTCAATGTCATAACAGCCGTTAAACGTGGAATCTACACGGTGCATCAATCCTTAATTATCAAAAGGCTTGGTAAACTGAGTCATGCGGATAGTCAAAAAATAGAGAGGTCCTTAAAAGAATGGCTAGGCATGTCGTGAGCAAGCCCAACCAGGTACTGGAGCGGACTGTGCCGCGTTTTTGCTAGCAGTTGAGTTATGTTGAAGTACATCGTTTTTACGCACTGTTGAGTAGGGTTCACAGCCGCTCAGCTTGACGTTGGACTATGAAAAATATCAAAATCACCTTTGAATATTCCATTGAGAGGTCATTATGGATATCAATCAGGTATTAGAGAAGATTATAAAACGCTTGATTGAAGAATTTGATCCAGAGCAAATTTTTCTATTTGGTTCTCATGCGTGGGGAAGTCCTCATCAAGATAGTGACCTGGATATTTTGGTCATCGTCAAAAATAGTGAATTTTCTCCCACCAAACGCGCATCGTTGGCATACCGCCATTTGAGAGATATTCCCTACCCATTAGACATTCTGGTAAAAACCCGTAAAGAGGTAAATAAATTCGCGAGTGTACCCGTCTCATTAGAACATCAAATATTACAAAAGGGGAAACTGATTTATGGATGATAAAGCGATTTTGGTAACGAACTGGTTCACCAAAGCCAAACATGATTTGTCCGTTTCAAAAATATTGAAACAGAATGAACAATATTTGGATGTAGCCATTTATCACTGTCAACAAGCCGTGGAAAAATCGCTGAAAGGGTTTCTTACATGATAGGGAATTTCCCAAAACACATGACATTCGGTTATTGGTACAATTAGCGGTGTCGATAAATCCCGATTTTGTCAGATATGAAGATTCAGCAGATATATTGACTCCGTATGCCACAGCATTTCGTTATCCGGGGGATGTTATGGAACCGACCCCTGAAGAGATGAATGACGGTTTCAAAAGAGCAGAAGAGATGGTGAACTTCACGAGGTCATTATTACCTGATGAACTCAAAAGGGAACCGAACAATTCATGAAATCGTCCAATCGGGTAGGTAGCGGTTTTTCTCCGCCACCTCCCACACCACCGTACATGCGGCTCCGCATACGGCGGTTCCCAAAGAGTGTCGGACCGTAGTCGGACACGTTAAGAAACAAACCTCAACGTCGCGTTTCTATATCCTGGGCCAGTCTACCCTTGTCATCTCCACCGGTCGGCTTCATTGATGTATAGAACGGCTCAGGAGAATACGCTCTCCAGGGTTCAGCCCTTCACCGTGTCCTGCCCATTACGGCAGGCGTTTGGCACCTACGGCTTCTGCTGACTTCTGTCCAGTCTCCTCATGGATTGCTCCATGAAGCGCTGAGTGATTTCAAAACAAGGGGAGTGCTCCGTTTCCGGTCTTCTTTGAAGAACCAGATCGCACGCTGGACAGATCTCCCCAGATAAGAACATGATCTTTCGTGACACTGCCGCCGCATTTACCCTATCCCCCAAGCCACAGGATTTCCTTATGTTGTGCTAACTCATCCCAGGGAAGTGAGCCTTCTATGCGATTTCTGTCCGTCGGCTCGTCAGTTGGTCGCTGAGCCTGTCGAAGCGTTGCTCCGGGCTTCCCTTCGACTGCGTTCAGGACAGGCCTTCAGACGATCCCTCACGGTTTCGCCCTTGCCTTTCGCTAAGTGTTCCTGGTATTCTTTACCTCAGGAACACGGTTTGTTCGCTGTTTGCTGGCTGGTTTCCCGCCAGTGCCGCATGATGTTCATCGGATGTTCCGGCCATCAATTAACACCGGAAGGGACGAGGACGAATCAAGCCTACAATTTATCAGATGTTACAGACTGTGAGAAAATCGGCGAGTCTACTGCTGCAGTCGCTGAAAATTTACGTTGGGAAGCGAGATTTATAGGTGGTTTGGGTGGTTCTCAATCACGAAAGGATCTGAACCCTAAGAGAGAAATGACATGATCATTGACGCCAGAAATAAAACAGCCCAGATGGGCGGTAATCGTTTTATTATGCTGGGTGAAGCGTATGGGATAAAGTGGCAATTTGCCGCATACCGGTGTAAAGAGAAAAATATTGAGTAGATTCCATGGGCTTTGTTCATAGATATCTAGAGCGGATACTGGTTGAACTCCGCAAAAGAGCAACTTATAGAATGATGTTGTTCTCTACCATATCAGATATTTCGAAATCAGCGTCTGTTATTGGCTAACAATAAGCAGGAGAGCAAGATGAGCAAAATCATCATACTGAAGTGGGTCGGTTTGAAATACTCCGAGGATTCCATTGGCAGGGATCTGCGGATTGAAATGGAGGTTCCCAACCATTTTCTGGGAATCAATAAGAAACTGTCTCCCGGCAAAAGCATTGCTCTCAACAAGGAAATCGGGCAGTTTCTTACCAGCCAGCCTTCCTTCTCCCTGCCTGTTCAGATTCGTGTCATTGAAAGAGACCCGGTGTTTAATGATGTGGGGAGTCAGCAAACCACGATCCAGGTGGATCTGAATGATTCATCTCCTCAACGAAGTACCCATCCAATCAAGGTTGAGGAATTTGGAGGATTCTTTGGAAAAAAGGTCGCTGTTTTTCATGTGACACTGGAAGTCCTTGTGCTGGAAGCGATTCGTTATGTAGCGGCAACAAAAGATGGGTGGATGAGAATCAGGTGGGAGGATGGTACTTCAATAGCATCATTACCGTTTACCCTCAAAGTAGAGGGTTATCGTATTGAAAGCCAACGTGAATATTTCACGCCCCTAGAAGGGTCGCACCGAGGAAAAAAAGCTTCCATCCAGCTTAAACAGGACGGTTCCTCCTACCTTTCGACAGAAAATCCACACACGGGAGCGGTTCACCTGGTGTATTCCATTTCCAGGAAAACCCTGAATTTGGAGGGAACGACTTATTTGGCGAGGGATTATCCCTCCAGTCCCTGGAAGAAAGGACTTTACGATGTAGAAATTCCTGATTTTCCCCATCCAGGAGGACGAAACTACCCCGATGTCAATTATGCCAAAGTTTGGTTTCGAGTAGGACATACCGGAGACCGGTATATTCACACAGGGCGGGCTTCACTAGGTTGTATTACCTTGACGGAACGACATCGGTGGGATGAATTGTATCGGATTCTGATTAGGGCCAGAAAAGGGGACAGGATCAGCATTGGGACACTTCAGGTTGTGGAGTAAGGACAATGTTGCGCTTTACTTCGATCTTCACCCTCATGGTCACGATGATATTTCTGTCAATCGGTTGCAAGAGCGACAAAAGCAAAGAGTTTGGTTCTCTCAAACTGGGCGGCCCCGCTCCTTATAAACCGGGAGACTCAACCTCTGGCCCTTATCGGAAGATACCTCAAGCAAAATTTTACGTTTATCCCATAGAAAACGGTCTTCCCACGATGTGTGTTTTTGAGGAGTGTGGACCTCATGGCGAAATCATAGAGTGTTTAGGAGGATGGCTTTCAGGGGATGATCTGGAAGAAATTTCACAAGAACTCGGTCTATATGAAAGCGATACGACTTCTGTCATTGTAATAGCGAATCAAGATTCAAAAATCGTAGGAATTTACCCTAATTATACGATGCAAGACCTACCAGAGATTCTAAAACGACATGTAGATCTAATTGACTTTGGCCGCTTCGCGGAAAAATGCCCTCGTGGTGATCAGGCCATATGTTGCGGATGTGAACATGAGTGAACCCGCCCAATCGGGTAGGTAGCGGTTTTTCTCCGCCACCTCCCACACCACCGTACATGCGGCTGAAGCCTACGGCGGTTCGTAGAAATTATCGCGCTGTCGCGGGATAGTGACACTTGAGCCAAAGTTGTCTGATAGAAACAAGTCCCTGTTTTTGGAGATAGAGATGGGTCAGTCCCCTATTGGTTGAAAGAGTCTTGGAGAGTTTCCAAGATCCTTTCCGACTGAGACCCACCATAGTCTTTGTCTCAGTAAAAATAACACTCTATCCGTTTTACACCTATGAAACAGAAACGACACACCATTATTTTGGATAGCTTCGATTATAACATCCTCAAAAATAATTCTATGATTATGACTTGCTGTGGTAGTCTGCTAAAAAAAGTAGAAATGAAGAATAATGACGTCACATTGTTATTAACCGAATATGAGTTAAAAGAACTTATAGGTTTTGTGGCTGCGTAAGCGAACCACTCGACATCAAAGAAAAAAGAGCAAGAATTAAGTGAAATATTTGACCATTTAGAAGCAGCGTTATACTCTCTATAACAGGGGTAGGTGAACGGTTACAAGCCCTCAGACCAAACTTTGAACAGGCAATCTGAACTTTACGAAATATATTGATCACTGATTTTGAATTGACCTTAAAATAAAATATCACTTTTAATATCAGTTGTATTTTGATACTAACTGGCTCTTTAACATTAAGGATTTCGATACCCGCGATTTGATCTCTTTGATCAAAATCACCTTAAGCTCTCAAAGAAAAACAGGGAAATGATTTTATATGACAGTAGCAAATAGTCCGTCTCTTAAATTTAATGTTGAAGCAGAATCAGCGAACTCTTCAGCACGAGCATGTACATTCACCACACGGCACAATACCGTCCAGACACCTGTATTTATGCCTGTGGCAACACTTGCCGTGCTAAGAACACAGGATACGACCTCTGTTGAGGCGCTTGGATTTCCTGTCCTGCTGGCAAACACCTATCACCTTTTGCTACGTCCCGGCACAGAGGTATTCAACAGATTCGGCGGCATACATAAGTTCATGAACTGGAAGAGATCGGTTCTTACAGACTCAGGAGGATTCCAGGTCTTTTCACTTTCAAAAGATGTGAAGATTACAGAGGATGGCGCAGTTTTCAGAAGTTATCATGATGGCATAAAAATTCTTTTAAGTCCAGAAACGAGCATTGAAACTCAGAAGCTTATCAACAGCGATATCATGATGGCAATGGATCAGTGCCTACCCTCTACCTCCGAGGAAGCTCTCTGTAGAGACGCAGCGGATATTACGGCAAGATGGGCGGAGAGAAGTCTAGCCGCACGGGGGGATTCACTCCAAGCTATTTTCGGAATAGTTCAGGGAGCGTGTTTTCCTGAGCTTCGAAAAACGAGTGCCCGGCAGATTACCTCTCTTCCCTTTGACGGCTTTGCCATTGGAGGACTTGCCGTTGGTGAGTCAGAGGCTGAACGAAAGGCTATGACCGAGATGACCACATCGCTTCTACCGCGAAACTATCCCCGCTATCTTATGGGAGTCGGAACTCCCATTGATTTGCTTGAAGCCGTACACCGCGGAGTTGATATGTTCGACTGCATCCTCCCCACATCCATGGCGCAGCAGGGCGTTGCCTACACCTCTCATGGAATGAGGGATATGCGCCGAGGTGTCTACAAGTTTCAGGACCGGCCGCTGGATGAAAACTGCTCGTGCCCCGCCTGCAGCAGGTATAGCTGTGCGTACCTCCACCATCTGACAAAAACCCATGAATACTATGGGGGAAATCTTATCGGAAACCATAACCTTACTTTTTACCGCAATCTGATGGACTCAATGCGCGCGCATATTCTCAAGGACACATTTCTCTCCTACTACAAAGAACAGAAAGAAAGCTTAGTGAGCGATGATGACAAACATCCGGTTACTTCCCCCAGAAGAAAAAAGAAGAAAAATCTCCATGTCCTTGGAGATTACGAAATAGTTAAACAGGAGGCCGGCTTTCACAGCATACGTCACATGACATCGGGCGAAACAATGCACTCTGTGACAGATCCTCTGGTTGAGGCGAATACACTCTACATCAACCAGTCAGAATTACCCAGAATGCTCGAATTTATTACTGAGGATGAACTGGTGATCTGGGATGTTGGACTGGGAGCCGGAACCAATGCAATGGCTGCAATCTTTGAACTCGAAGAGATCTTTGAAGAGCATGATTTTCAGAAACGTGTAAAAATTATCAGTTTTGAAAAGGATTTGGACTCTCTTCGTCTTGCCGTTAAAAATGCTCCGCTGTTCCCTCATGTGAGACACTCGGCACCGACTTCAATCATTAAAGCCGGCTTGTGGGTTTCTAAGGATAAAAAGATAGAATGGATGCTTGTTAAAGGTGACTTTCTCAAGCATATAGAGAATGTGCCACAACCGCATCTTATTTTTTACGACCCCTTTTCACTCTATACTGACGGTCCTCTCTGGAGTTATTCTGTATTCAAAAGGATCTTCAACACCTGCGGAAATACACCTGCGAAACTTTTCACTTATTCCGGTTCCACAAGGGTGAGAGGCGCCCTCCTTGCAGCCGGATTCTATACAGGAAGCGGTGCGGGTACAGGACCCAAAACTGAAACAACTGCAGCTTTCACTTCAATGACAATAAAAAACTCTGATATCAAACTTTTAGGGGCTGACTGGCTTCAACGATTTCACCGGAGTTGTTCAAAATTTGGCAATGAAAACTCTGACATTGAAAAAGCAGAGATTGAAAAACTGATATTAAAGCATCCTCAATTTAATGATTTAAATGGAGCCGCTGTTCACTGCTAAGGGTCAGTTATAATGAACAAAAAAAGGTTATTACAAGTGTTGTTCAGGCTACTCACCTAATGCGGGACAAGAGTAAGAGGGGCTTACCCATCAAAAACGCGGCATCGTTGAATTTGATGGGCAAGCCCCTCCTACTAACTTTACGTATCACTTTGACGTGTCCCATAGGCGGGTAGCCGTTGTTCAATAGGTGAGAATTTTGTAAGTAATTGATTTTATGGAGCCTTCGACCTGAATTGAACAGGCGACCTGAACTTTACGAAAGTTCCGCTCTACCAACTGAGCTACGAAGGCTTTTGAGGAGGTGTGTTTTGAAGTTTCTCTTCATAGCAGAACTGTTAAACAGAACAAGCAAAAACGATGTCAATTCCAGAAAGAAGTTTTTGTTGGGAAGAAACAGTTCATCGCCAATTCAAGAGGTTGATCCGGTAAGGAGGATTCACTCCGTAAACGGGGAATTTGACTTCATGGACTGGATTTGCTTAATTTCTCGTTAATGATTGCAAACCACTGCTCTTGATGTTTGCCAACTGCCCGGACATAGTCGTTAAGCATAGAAACCTCATCTTTAAGCTCTTTTAATTCATGCAGCGCTCTTGTTTCCTCATATTCCGCATAATGATCCAAGGCTTCTCGGAGCACTCTACTATGACTCCAGCCTTCTTTTAAGGCAATCTTATCAATATACTCTGACATTTTTTTTGTGACTTTTGTGCGTTCCAACACAGAATATTTGTTTTCATCTTTATTATATATTCCCATTTTTATAGTTCCTTTAATATCAATTAGTTAAATTTTAATGGCAATAAATTATTTATTTCAGTCTATAGACGTTCATTTAAATAATTTCATTGGAATTACTGTGGAGTACCAAAGCTTGCTTTGGCAAAATTCAAAGAAAAGCTTTGGCTTTTCTGGTCAAAGCAAGCTTTGACACTCCTAATCATGAGTCGATTAAATGGGTCATCCAAAATATACATGCTGAATTTATTTAAATGCATGTCTGTATTTGTAAGAAAGTGGTAGAAGGGGACTACGTGCCCCTCATTTTGCCGGGCATGTAATCCCGGCCTACCAATTACTTTCATGCTTCGTTGTGAGACTTGTCTCATGGGGGTTAAATAGAATTAATAGCCTCAAAAAAGCAATTCATTTGAGTGTGGCAGTCTAAAAGTGTACCACTTTTCGTAGTTGTGGCAGCCGAAAAATGTACCACTTTTTTTAATCTTTTGTTATGAAGTTTGATTTAACGATTAACAAAGGAGAAAAGGATGATTGCTATGAATCAGTCATAGGTGTTCGGGGTTTAACCTAAATGAATTCAGTTGCATATAATAAACATGTGGTGATAACCTCCGTTTTCAGATAGTCGAGCATCATCTCTCGTTTTTTGAGAATTGAGTCATAAATTTACGAAAACGGTGGTATCTTTGGTATTTTTCTAACTCACAATCGGAGATACCACCATGAAAAAAGAAGCGAACATACCTACTCTTGGTGGTTTCTGCTTTAATGTGCCAATTGTCAGGAGGAATGCTGGTTGATATAGTGCTCAAGGAAAGTTTTGCCCTGGGAACGAGGGCATCTTGCCCTCACCGGAGGGCGGGACGCCCTCGTTCCCAGGACAAAACTTTTCTGGACAACTATACTGAAATATTATCTTTGCTTGGGGTGCAATTAAAAGTGTGAGGCAACCTTATTTTCCCACCGATTTTCCCAATAGTTTTCCCATTTTCCGTTTACCTCTAAAAGTTTCAAGGCCAACATTTTTTTGCGTTATTGACTTCCCCCAAGCTCCCGGTAGTTTCATTCGATCTTGAATAATATATCGATGTGAACTTTCGATTTCTCCTGAACCAATAGGAAGGTTTTCCTCCAACGCCTCTTGATAATAAAATTGTTCAGGACGATTGAAAATATAACAATAGCATGCTCTTACTGGAGTTTTTTCATCAGAAATATCAAGAGGTTCCAAGTAGGGAAGCAAGTTATCAAGAACTACTGCGGAACCGTTGCTTTTTAGAAGTTTCTTTTGATTTTCCACCCAACTGTCTTTTTCATCATTAGCATAAACTTTGGCAGCAGCGTCTAAATACTCACAAAGATGATAAAAATCGTTTAAGTATACTTCTCAAGAAAAGTTTCGAGCTGTGCAGGTGGTTTGAAAATTAACCACGAAAAACACGAAAAACACGAAATAAATGATTTTTTAATAAATGAATTCCTCCGTGAAACCCTATTTTGCAGGTTTTATTTCGTGTTTTTAGTGTTTTTCGTGGTTAAAAAAAGGGCTACCGGTCTAAAGTGGGACAAAAACGTAGGTTGGGTAGAGCGTAGCGAAATCCAACGAAAAACGGACATTACTGCCTGGATGTTGGGTTTCGCTACCGCTCTCCCCAACCTACTGAAATGATGGCTGTCCCGTCTTAGGCCAGTAGCCAAAAAAAGGTACCTGCACAGGTGGAAAAGTTTTGTCCTGGGAATGCGGGCATCTTGCCCGCAAAAGTAGGTGGGACGCCTGCGCTCCCGCAGGAATTTATCTGGACAACTATATTTGCATCCGGAATCCAGAACTCGTGCGGTTCTGGACTCCGAATTAGTAAAAACTAAAGGGCGAGAAAAGATCCCTTTTTTTCTTGACCATTACAACATGGTTGCTTCCATGATGCCTCGCAAAGCAAATCGCAACCATCCGTCTTTTCAAATCTTCCTATTTACTGAACCCATAGTGCGTGTCTTTAACGGGAACGAGCGCACCGGGAGCATGACACATCGTGCAGGTGGCGAAACCGTCCAAGGTATTGGCTTTGATGTGGGCGGTGGCCCGATCCCCATCATGGCAACTGCCGCAGGCACGGGTTCCATACTGCCAGTTTGAAGCTTCTGTCATCGCCGTATTGGACTCATCATGACACGCCATACAGTCCGATGCGTTAGGCGTAGTGCCGCTAGACGCCGCACCACGGGGAAACTGCAATTTGTCATAGATATGACCTGTCGTGGCTGCCGCCGTCGTATTGACGCGGAACCCTTTCTTCAGGTCTTTTCCCATGTGAATCTTGTGAACCAGCCGTTCCAATTCCACGGCAGAGGTGCCCGTGAAAGCGGCATCGGTGGTCGCCAAAGCGCCCTTCCCGGTTGGGCCGGTATAGGGATCAAAACTATTCTGATTGTGGCAGCCGACACAATACTCAACGGCAATACCGGCATGCAGCTGGCTGTCGCCATGACATTTGTCGCAGGCCGCACGGCTGACGATGTTACGGGTTTCAGCCGTTCCTCCGGCTGGGACAAAATCGAGGAAAGCATTGGTCTTGATCCCCGACAGGCTCATGGCCACACGATGAGTCAATGTCGGTTCATAGGTTACCGAATAGGCCATCTGTGTCAGACCGTTTGCAGGGAGGTAGTCCCCGGTGATGCCGGAAGAATTGTTGTGGGCATGGGTAACGTTCCGGATATCCCCTGCGGGTTCTGCATTCAGCAGGGCAAACTTGTAGGTATAGGTCCCGTTACCGGTATTGGTGAAAATACCACCCTCCGCGGCCGTTTCATTCCGCCCTTGAATCACGGGAGCCCGGGTCGCGTCCTTGGTCCGTACCTTGCTCAGGTAACTCTGCCAGTAACTGGGTGTTCCCTCGGTGGACGGAACCAGTTTCGCCAGAGTAAAGGCTACACTGCTGCTGGCAGCCAAATCGGTCTTGGCCACGCCGTTCTCCGTCACATTGAAGGAGACCGTTACCCCGCCATTCGCATCGACGACAACACCGGTAATGACTGCTTCCACCAGGCGCTGGCTGGCATCATCACGGGATGCTGGCTTGTGGTAGGTCGTGATTTTTGTGGCATTATGGCATACCGCACACTCGGAGTTGCTAACCTGGGCATCGTGCGTAAAGGCAGCGCCTTTAATCCCCACGGAGGCGACTCCGTCAAAAGTCACGGTGGTGTGACAAGAACCACAAGCCGTTTTGGTCGGTTTTGTTTTCCAGTTATCGGCGTTGGTCACGGTATTATGACACTTGGAGCAATTGAGAATAGTGCCAGGATAAGCAAATTCATTCAGTGGCGTTTTAGCCGGGGTGGCGGTAGAGGCTATACCCCAGTTTTCACCATGGCCAGACCAGTGGATATTCCCAAGGACTTCGGCTTTTTTGGTGTGAATCTGGTGAACCATGGTCACCAGATCGGCCTTATTATTGGCGATGGTGGCATTGTAGTTCGGACTGTGGCAAACCGCACAGACTTTGACATCATTACGGCCATAGGCATGGATCGTAACACCAAAACCATGGCACGCTTTACAGGAGGCGTCATTGACCACAGCTTTGCCATCGGCAACCGGGGTCACCGGATCCGTAATCGCGAAGTCGTAGGTCTTGACCACGGTGTTATATCCACTTCGGGCGATACGCGCCACTCCACGCTGGGTCGTGGTCCCGGCTGGAACGTCCGTATTCAGCTTGTTGGATGTGAGCAGATAGGTTCCGTCAGGTCCTTCCACCAGTGTGGTGTCATTGACCCCTGTCCAGTATTTCCATTCATCAGAATTGCCGGTGGTCCCAGGAACCAGACCTGCCAGGTAGAGGGTCGAATCGGCTGTGGTCAACCCCGTGATGGGGGTATCCCCGTCAGTAATCTCGAAGCTCGCAGTGATAAAATTGTTGCTGTCAATCCCGAATTTCAGGTTGTTCATGACCAACGTTTGTTTGGTTGCCGGAGCGAGGACTGTACCATCGACCCCATCAATCCCATCAACCCCATCACCCCCGTCTTTACCTGGTTGACCGGCTGTGCCATTGGTGCCATTAGTGCCATTAGTGCCATTGGTGCCATTGGTGCCGTTACAGACTGCTTCTTCATTATCCACCTCTGAGGCCTGCAGGAGCCCATCACCATTTTCATCAACCCCGGTTTGCACCAAGGTACCACCTCTACCACCACAGACGGCATCCCCTGGGGGGATCACCTTGGAGAGGGCCACACTGGAATTGTGCTCGATCGGCGTCGTCTTGACCTCTACTGACGTAGCTTCATCCTTTTTATCGTCATCTTCCGTGACATTACAACTGGCAAAAACAAACATCATGGCCAGCAAAAGGCTGATCAAACTCAAAGTTTGATACTTGTTTCTTATATTCATTATGATCTCCTTAATTGTTGATTGAACATAACACAAGTTGTGATCTGTAGTGTCATGGAGACCGCAAGGAAAAATCCTGACCCATCTTGAGTTCAAGATCCCTCGTATAGTGCTCAAGATAAGTTTTGTCCTGGGATCGAGGGCGTCCCGCCCTCCGGTGAGGGCAAGATGCCCTCGCTCCCAGGGAAAAAACTTTTCTGGACAGCTATATTCACTTGGGGTGACACCATTAAACCATGTGAATGCCGTCAAAGACTACCTTTCCAGACAGTTCACAACTTGGGTTAAACTAATGTTAATCCGCACTGTCAGCACCGACTGACACGTCCGTCATATCCGTAATTCATGATGTTTCCAACCAGACAGAATCCATTGGATGATCACATCCAGAACAAACGGTGCCAACACTTCTATAGGAAAATCAAAAATTAGGCAAGAATTAATTTAACGTGAGTTCGGGATAAGGACTAAAGAGTAAGAAAGCGTTCTCCTGTTTAACCAAAATCACAACCATCTTCTCCCCAATCCCCAATACCCGTGCATGAATGTTTTTACGCTGCAATTTTATTAATGAAATTAATAACTTGCTCAAAAAACAGTTCTTTCATATTTTTTTGTTTTTTCTTTGTTTTAAAATCAACTTTCGTAA
>JBBCAX010000206.1:0-7937 GCA_051382335.1 Deltaproteobacteria bacterium TL4 | reverse complement strand
GTTTGAATGAAACCATCGCCAGAGACGCCAACAAGGAGGATGGCTGCCCTGGACGATTCTGGGAAGGCCGCTTCAAGTCGCAGGCCTTGGTAGATCAGGGGGCGTTGCTGGCGTGCATGGCCTATGTGGACTTGAATCCGATCAGGGCCGGACAAGCCGAAACGCCGGAGGAGTCCCTGTTTACCTCCATCCATGAACGGATTCAGGCCTATCTGAGAGAAACCGCCGATTCCGGGGAAACTGTGTCCGCTACGCTCCCTGATGATGAAACGGGAGAGGCCGCTCCAACCACAATGACTTTGATGCCCTTGCGGGGAGAGCGCGAAGGTTCGTTTTCAAAAGAAGAACCTGTTCTACCGATGAGTTTTGAAGAGTATCTGGGCCTGCTCGACTGGAGCGGTCGGGCTATTGTGGAAGGGAAGAGCGGGCACATTCCTGAGAGTCTGGATCACATTCTGAGACGCATAAATCTCAGTACCGAGGGCTGGCTGCCTACTATCCAGAGGTTCCAGAGAGATTTCGGAAGAGCCGCCGGAAATCTGAAAGGGCTTCAGCAAATCGAACAGGTTTGGGGAGCCAAAGGACTCAAGGGGAAGCACAAGGCAAAAGAACTCTATCAACATGCCGCGTAAATAAAGCTGGAAAACAGCATCAGTCACACCTATTGGTGAGAATCAAATTTTCTGGTCATGACTTTCAAAAATACTCTGCTCTTTTTCCTTTCCCAGCGATGAAGCTTTGATATCCACAAATCCATTCAAAATGGTTGCGATTTTCAACTGAAACATAGGATTCTCAAGACACTGAACTTTGTGGAAGTGAAGTCTGATGTTCATCGTGCCTATTTAATCAATGGCTGTCCTTTTTAATAGATTTCAATGGAAGGAGGCAAAATGACTATTGATGTAATTTTGGCAGGTTTATCTGCCATAGGGTTATTAGGATATTTAGGATATGCTCTCTGGTTTCCAGACAAGTTCTAATCACATGGCATGCACTCTAGAATTCTAAAATGAGGTGTTTATGAAATGGCAGGAAGGGTTACAAACTATTCTATATTTGGGGCTACTAATTGGATTGACCCCCTTATTGGGAAGTTATATGGCCAAAGTGTTTCAAGGACAACGCCACGTCTTGTCTCTGGTGCTGGGTCGTGTGGAAACCGGGATCTACCGGGTGAGCGGGGTTGATCCACAAGAGGAAATGACCTGGAAACATTATGCGGGAGCCTTGCTGCTCTTTAACGCGCTAGGCTTTTTAATTGTGTTTTTGCTTCAGTTGTTTCAGCAAAGACTGCCTCTGAATCCTCAAGATTTGCCCAATGTTTCCTGGCATTCAGCGTTTAATACGGCCGTCAGTTTTATGACCAACACCAACTGGCAAGGTTATGCGGGAGAAACCACGCTGAGTTATCTTACTCAGATGCTGGGCTTGACCGTGCAGAACTTTGTCAGTGCCGCCACAGGAGTCGCCGTGCTCCTGGCCTTGATGCGTGGGTTGAGCAGACGGCAAAGCACTACCATCGGAAATTTCTGGGTCGATCTGACTCGTTGTGCGTTGTATGTGCTGCTGCCCTTGTCGCTCATCTTTGCGCTCATTCTGGTGAACCAGGGCGTGCCTGAAACGTTTTCGGCGTATCAGGTGGTGACCCGCTGGAACAACAAACTCAAACGATTCCGTTAGGCCCTGCCGCTTCACAAATTGCCATTAAACAAATCGGTTCAAACGGAGGCGGTTTTTATAATGCCAACAGCGCTCATCCACTGGAAAATCCCACGCCCTTGAGCAATTTTCTGCAAGCACTCGCGTTGCTGCTGCTGGCCGCGGCCCTGACCTCTACTTACGGAATCATGGTGGGTTCGCCACGGCAAGGGTGGGCGCTTTTTGCGGCGATGCTCTTCCTGTTTGTCAGCGGTTTGTCGGTAGCGCTTTGGGCGGAATATCAAGCCAATCCCGTTACGCAGATCGCGGCGAACATGGAAGGTAAAGAAACCCGGTTGGGCATCGCCAATAGCGTCCTGTGGTCAACGGCCACAACCTCGGCGTCCAATGGTTCTGTGAATGCCATGCACAGCAGCCTCTCCCCCCTGACGGGTCTGGTGGCGCTGCTGAATATCATGCTGGGAGAGGTGATCTTTGGCGGGGTAGGTGCTGGACTGTACGGGATGTTGATGTTTGTGCTGCTGACGGTCTTTATCGCCGGATTGATGGTGGGCAGAACCCCCGAATACCTGGGGAAAAAGATTGAAGCTGCCGAAATAAAAATGGTCATGCTGGCCATTCTCATTCCTAATGCCGCGATTTTGTTATTTGCCAGTCTCTGCGCTATGACCGACGCGGGATTAGCCAGTTTAAGCCATAAAGGACACCACGGCTTGAGTGAAATGCTTTATGCAGTGTCCTCTGCCGCCGGCAATAACGGGAGCGCCTTTGCTGGCCTGAACGCTAACACGGAGTTCTACAATGTGTTACTGGGTTTGGCCATGCTGCTGGGAAGGTTCGGCATTATTCTGCCCGTGCTAGCCATTGCCGGAAGCCTGGCTCGTAAAAAAATCATTCCCGTTTCCTCAGGTACCTTTGCTACAGACGGCCTGTTGTTTGTGGGGCTTTTAATTTCTGTAGTTCTGATCATTGGCGCCTTAACATTTTTTCCGGTGTTGTCTCTGGGGCCTATTGTAGAACATCTGCTGATGCTTCTGGGACGTTCATTTTAAGAGGAGAGCTATGTCTGCGAAAACCGTAAAATCATCCTTGATACAAGGACAATTGCTCAAACAAGCCTTGATCGATTCCTTTATTAAACTGGACCCTCGGCAGCAAATCCGCAATCCCGTGATGTTTGTCGTGTTTGTGGGCAGTGTGCTGTCCACGTTTTCAGTGGTCTTGCAAATAGCGCAGGGACAACCGTTCGGTTTCACGTTTCAGGTGACTCTGTGGTTATGGTTTACCCTGTTGTTTGCCAATTTTGCTGAAGCGATGGCGGAAGGACGCGGGAAAGCCCAGGCCGCCAGTTTGCGTCAGACGCGCAAGCAGATGATGGCAAAACGGCTGACTGGAGCAAAAGAAGAAGTGGTTCCCGCCACGCAATTAAAAATCGGAGATGTCGTAGTTTGCACGGTCGGCGAGGTGATTCCTGGCGACGGCACGGTGATCGAGGGCATCGCCAGCGTGGATGAGTCCGCCATTACCGGGGAATCAGCGCCTGTGATTCGTGAAAGCGGCGGCGACCGTAGTGCCGTCACGGGAGGAACCAGGGTGCTGAGTGACCGGATTCTGGTCAGTATTACCGCGGAATCAGGACAAAGCTTCCTGGATCGGATGATCGGGCTGGTGGAAGGCGCAAAACGGCAGAAGACGCCCAATGAAATCGCGCTCACCATCCTGTTATCCGCATTGACCCTGATTTTCCTGCTGGTGGTGCTGAGTTTACCCGTGTTTTCCGCCTACAGTGAAAAAGCCCTGGCACGCGCTGTTTTGATTAATTTGCCCATCTATGTGTCGCTGCTGGTCTGTCTGATTCCGACGACCATTGGCGGGCTACTCAGTGCCATTCGTATCAGTGGTATGGATCGTTTGCTGCGTCACAATGTCCTGGTCACGAGTGGCAAATCCGTAGAAGCTGGAGGCGATATTGATGTGCTGCTCCTGGATAAAACCGGAACCATTACTTTGGGAAACCGGATGGCCACCGCTTTTTTACCAGCCCCTGGGGTGACCGAGGAACGCCTGGCAGACGCGGCTCAATTAGCTTCTTTAGCGGATGAAACACCAGAAGGCCGTTCCGTGGTGACGCTCGCCAAAGAGCGCTACCATCTACGAGGAAGAGACGTGGCTGAAGATCAAGCCCGTTTTATTCCGTTCAGTGCCGAAAACCGGATGAGCGGGGTCGATTTTCCGGCAACGGCTCGTCATCCTGAACGCTCCATCCGCAAAGGTTCCGCGGAAGCCATTACCCGCTACATTCAGGCCCCAGGAGGACAATTTGCAGAAAATCTGACGGCCATTATCGAACGAGTCGCCCGGCAGGGAGGAACGCCTCTGGTTGTTGCGGAAGGCAAGGAAGTGCTGGGCGTGATTGAACTGAAAGATGTGGTGAAAGGCGGCATTCGTGAACGTTTTGCCCAATTGCGGACGATGGGAATTCGCACCATTATGATTACGGGCGATAATCCGCTCACGGCGGCGGCTATTGCGGCTGAGGCCGGAGTGGATGACTTCGTGGCAGAAGCGACGCCGGAAACCAAATTGTTGAGAATTCGCCAGGAGCAGGCGCAGGGGCACATGGTCGCGATGATTGGCGACGGTACGAACGATGCTCCCGCTCTGGCTCAGGCCGATGTCGGGGTTTCCATGAATACGGGAACCCAGGCCGCACGGGAAGCCGGAAACATGGTCGATCTGGACAGCAACCCCACCAAGCTGATTGAAATCGTGGAAATCGGCAAACAACTGCTGATCACCCGCGGCGCTTTAACCACGTTCAGTATCGCGAATGATGTCGCCAAATATTTTACCATCCTGCCGGCCTTGTTTGCCGGAGTTTACGCCCTGCAAGGAGCAGGGAACGGGCCGCTGAAAGTCCTGGATATTCTGAGCCTGGCTTCTCCCCAAAGCGCCATTTTGAGCGCCGTTATTTTTAACGCGCTGATTATCATCGCCCTGATTCCTTTGGCTCTGCGCGGTGTCAAGTATCGGCCGCTCGGAGCTTCAGCGATTTTACGGCGTAATTTATTCATCTATGGTCTGGGCGGCATCATTCTCCCGTTTATCAGCATTAAAGGTCTTGATCTGCTTCTGACATTCCTGCATTTAGCGTAAAATTATTCAGGCGTTAGAGGTCAGGGGATAGAGGTTAGGCTTTTGTAGAGGTTATTGAGAAGGAGACAAACAGACTAACCTCTGGCCTCTAACCCCTAACCTCTGAATATTTACCATTTAGCGTAAGGAGGTTGGTATGTTTAAAACATTCACACAAGCAGCGCGTTTGCTGCTGACATTAACGCTATTGACCGGACTGCTGTATCCCGGTATCGTTTATCTGGTGAGCCAGGCTGCCTTTCATGACCAGGCCAATGGTAGCATGATTGCGGTAAAGCAGCACATCGTGGGTTCCAAATTCATTGGTCAAAAGTTTGAAAATCCCAAATATTTCTGGGGACGTCCTTCAGCCGTGGACTATAACCCCTTACCTTCCGGCGGCACCAATCAAAGTCCCAGCAATTCAGCCTTGGTACAAGCGGTTCAGGAACGCACGCTGAAACTTCGCCAAGCCCATCAATGGGAAAGCCAAACAGCGATTCCCGCTGATTTACTGCTGGCTTCCGGCAGTGGCTTAGATCCGCACATCAGTCCGGAAGCCGCCTCTTTGCAGGTAGCAAGAGTTGCCGCAGCCAGAAATCTTTCAGCGGCACAAACAGCACAACTTCGAGATTTGGTAAACCAATATACAGAAGGCTACCAATGGGGCTTTTTAGGAGCACCACGTGTAAATGTCTTGTTATTGAACCTGGCTTTGGATCAAAATGATAATTTCTTGTAGAGCTTGGGATCGTGTGATGACGCTATCAATAGCAAAAATTATCGAAAGGAGTGTTTATGAAAAGAATCATTATCGCTTATATCTTGGTGATTGGCGGCTTTGTCTGCTCATTATGGTGGGTACTCCAGCAAGGACAAATCCTGGAAATTGAAAAAGGCCTTACGCAGAAATTGCTGAAGCAGACCCAGGAAGAAAGCTCTGCGCTCGGTGATTTACTCCATAATCTCCAACATCCCCTGGCTATTTTCATTTTGCAAATACTGACCATCATTTTAACGGCAAGACTTTTGGGGTGGCTGATGAGTAAAATCAGACAACCTGCGGTGATGGGTGAAATTATTGCCGGTATTGTTTTGGGTCCCTCCCTGATCGGTTTCTTTTTTCCTGAATTCTCAACCTTTCTGTTTCCCAAGGCATCGCTTCTCAATCTTCAATTTCTCAGCCAGATTGGCTTGATTCTCTTCATGTTCATTGTTGGGATGGAGTTAGATTTAAGTGTCCTGAAGCAAAATTCTCATGTAGCGGTGATCGTCAGTCATGCCAGTATTATTTTTCCTTATTTTTTAGGGGTGGTTTTAGCTTATTTTCTTTATCCCTCTTTTGCTCCCGTAAACGTGCCTTTTTCAGCTTTTGCGCTGTTTATGGGCATTACCATGAGCATCACCGCGTTTCCTGTTTTAGCCAGAATTATTCAGGAACGGAACATGGCCAAAAGTGCTTTAGGGACTATGGCCATCACCTGCGCCGCGGTAGATGATATCACAGCCTGGTGCTTGCTGGCAGTCGTGATTGCGATCATCAAGGCCGGTGCCATGACAGGAGCTTTAGTTACTATTCTGCTAGCCATAGGGTATGTGCTGTTCATGATCTATGCGGGTAAACCCTTACTCAATCATGTCGCCAGCCGCTATTTTACTCGTGAAACCATCAATAAACCCGTTGTGGCCCTGATTCTGCTGATTTTGTTATTTTCAGCATACCTGACTGAGATTATTGGAATTCATGCCTTGTTTGGCGCGTTTGTGGCGGGAATCATCATTCCGCCAAACTTGGAATTCCGTCAGGTACTGGCTGAAAAAATCGAGGATATCAGCCTCGTTTTATTATTGCCGCTGTTTTTTGCTTTCAGTGGGCTGCGGACTCAAATCAGTCTGTTGAATACTCCGCATTTGTGGGGTATTTGCCTGCTCATCATCGTCTTGGCCGTAATCGGAAAATTCCTGGGCAGCGCCATCGCGGCCAAACTGGTGGGGCAGTCCTGGAAAGATAGTCTGATGATTGGTACGCTGATGAACACCCGCGGCTTGGTGGAGTTAGTGATTTTAAATATCGGCTATGATTTAGGGGTACTCTCTCCTGAAATTTTTACCATGATGGTGCTCATGGCATTGGTTACGACATTCATGACAGGGCCGCTCCTGGAGGTCATTGAGTCCTGGAGCAAAGTTCCTGCTGCGGAGGCAGTTCCCTCCTCCCTTTCAACGGATAAGATTCTTATTTCTTTTGCTTCACCTCAGGCCGGCAGGCGGCTCTTGCAGTTGGTTAATCATCTGCTGTTCAACGCTACATTTGAAGTGACAGCTTTGCATCTGACGCCAGGCACTGATGTTTCGATGCAGGAATCACAATCTTTTGAAAGAGAAAGTTTTGCGCCGATTCTTCATATCGCCCGGGAAATCGGGATCAACCTCAAAACGCAGTATAAAACCAGCAATGAAATCAGTCGTGAGATCATAAATTTTGCCAATCAGGGACACTTCAATTTGATGTTTGTCGGCAGTTCGCGCCCTTTGTTTTCTGAATATGAAACCGGTGGTAAGGTAAAAACTTTTTTTGAAGAGGTCACCTGTCCCGTAGGCACATTGATCGACCGGGGCTTTTCAGAACCCAATAACCTGTTGGTGCTTGCGGATCAGCCTTCCGAGGCGCTTTTGACCTTGTGCAAAAAAATTCTGCACAACGACGCTATGCGGATCACTTTTTGGGATAATCACAACCTGCTGAAACATGACACTACGCTGTGGGAAATGAAAACGGAAGAGCATCATTCCAAGGTAGTGAGGATCGAAAAGGAGGAGATCAATCAGCAATTTCTAGACAATTATCATCTGGTTTTGATGAGCCAGAAATGTTGGGTCCAGTTGAGAAAACAAAAAACCGAATGGCTTAAATATAGTCCCTCCATTCTGATTGTTGGCAGGAAAGACTCCTGATCACAAGAAAAACGCTTCCTCGTTCTGTGGCTCCGCCGCGGAATGCAGACATTGCGGCTGGGGTGATGAAAAGAAAGGTCAACTAGCATTCTTAAGTTGTTCCCGTTTTGCTCCATAACAAGTCACCTTGTTTACTTTTTTATATATGCCTTTAATGATATTTTTGATTAAACTCAACTTTTCTT
>JBBCAX010000205.1:0-1225 GCA_051382335.1 Deltaproteobacteria bacterium TL4 | reverse complement strand
CATAGTGTGTGGTAAGGTTTTCTTTGGTGGTTTTACTTTTTAGGTCTCCATTAGGAGAATAATGATAGAGACTTCCCGCATATCTTGTAAGACGATCCTGTTCATCAAAACTCGCGTTATAATAGGTGGAACCAACTTTATAACTTGTCCGGTTTCCGTTACTGTCATAGAAAATATCCTCAGTCTTTGAATTATTGACGTAGACCCTTTTTAAACGATTTCCTGAATCATAATGATACTGATAAGTGGAGGTTTGTCCTCCGACTGTTTCAATTTTTTGTGAAACACGTCCTAATTTATCACGGGTGTAGGAGGTTTCATACAAAACATTCCCATTCAACTCCACTTTGTCATTGGCCAGTTCACCAAAATCATTGTAGGTTAACGCTGTATTCAGGTTTCCAATGGTCGTTCCCACCACAGAACCTGTATTCGTATCCAAGGTAAGAGATAACTCTCCTCCTTTAGTAAGAAAACCATCTTGATCATAGGAAAAATAAACTATAGGAGTTTCGTTTACTCCGCTGGAAATCCTTTGAAAATCGTTGCTGTATTCATTGTTCACTGTTCCCTGAATGACTCCTGTCCATTTTTCTTCTTTCAGTAAATTACCATCATAAATATAAGTAATTTTTTCGCCTTGAGAAGTAGCGACAATTTCCGGCTGATTTGTTATCGCGGAATAGATATAACTGATTTCACCTCTTGGTGTCATTATCTTTGAGAGTCTTTCTGATTTTTCCTCATAGACATAATCAATTGTTCGACCATCAGGAAATGTAGTCAACTCCAGTTGTCTGTCCAAGTTGTAATCATACTGTGTCACATAGTGCTGTGATCCAATGAGTGGAGCGATGAGCTTAATGGGAAGGTTGACAGCATTGTACTCAAAGGTATAGGCCTCACGTCCTGGCGGTTTGATTGTCGCGACATTTCCGTTTTCATCATAAGTAGTGAAAATATAATATGTGTCAGGAGTAATCCTGGTCACTGGAAGCCCGTCGGCGTTATATTTTAATTTTTCAGACTTCAATAATGGATTTGTTATACTATCAATTTCCCCATTAGCGTTATATTTGTAAAAATAACTTCGTTCACCTTGAGTTACACTACTTATTCTTTGTTGATCATCATAGGTGAAAAGTAATTTCTTCATGCCAGGTACTTCTTGGCTGATTACTTTGCCCAGTTCGTTATAAGTTATCACTGTTTTTCGTCCTTCAGC
>JBBCAX010000204.1:0-1456 GCA_051382335.1 Deltaproteobacteria bacterium TL4 | reverse complement strand
TCGATCCAAATTATCAACATCGGGAAACATCCTTGATGCGATTGGATAGAGAACTGAGGAGCGGGATATAAAGAAGGTGGCTGTTTATGTGATTGAAATCATAGTATTTAAAACACGAACACTTATGTTTGCTTGATCTAAACAAACATTATTCAGTATACTCAATTCGCATGACATAGCTTGAACTCCTTTCTTCCTCAAAAGAAAAATAGTTCAATTCCTATGTCATGTCAGGTTAATTCAAACGACTCCCCCATCGGGTAAATACGCCCAACTCAACTAGAAATTATATGAGTTTATTGATTTTGTCTCACATTGCCCATCAGGGCAGGTGTTCTCAAAAAAAGTGGCTGTGTTTCCTTCCAGTTGGATGACCATATATTTATCTTTACCTAGTTTACCATCTTGTCCATCTAAGTAAGTAGGATTGGCATTAATCGGTTGATAACATCCCTCCTCACCTTCTTCTCCTGGTTCTCCAGGATTAGGTGGAAAGTTAATATTTTTAGTGTGTGTTTGATTATCACTTGTGGTCCAACTAAAAGAGTCTTCGTGCTTTACAACGAAATGATATTTTGATTCTACACCATCCTTTCCAGTGTATATGGTCATGGAAAATCCAGAAAACTTTGGTTTGTCAATGTTGATAACATCATCTTCTGAAAAATAGAATGTAGCGTATACAACCCCATCCTTTCCATCATGTCCATCGTTTCCTTTTCCACAACATCCAGTGATGAAAATCAACAATAACAATGCCGAGATCGATACAAATAGACTTATTGGGGAATGAATACTATAGTGCTCAAGGAAAGTTTTGTCCTGGGAGCGAGGACATCTTGCTCTCACCGGAGGGCGGGACGCCCTCCCACCGAGACAAAATTTTTCTGGACATCTATACAAGTGTGTTTGTGTAAAAAATAAAATCTCATTTTTCATATTCCTAATTTAGGCTTCCTCACATAGCACATCATTTTTACTTTCACATAATTTTGTGATTCCTAACGAAATTCAAGTGTAATATTATAAATTTCACCCCTATTTCTTGTTGATCGTACTCCCATTTTCCATGTACCGGCTGTATTCGAATTTATTTTGCACTTATAACCACCATTAATACTGGAACAAATGCTTGGGTTGTTATGAATTCTTTCATTCTTTGCATCAATATACTCAACAATGACACTTGGATTATCTATGCGAATTTGCACAAAGCTCATTGCAATGCTTGAAGTCACCCATTCATTGCTACCAGCTTTAGAACTGCTAATCTGAGTAGCACTAACGTCAAAAGTAAATTCGAAGGTATTACCATTCTCCATCAGTACTCGATTCTTAAAATAAGGACCTGATGGTGGATAAGAGACTGGTAAATTTAAACTTTTTAGTTTTCCAGAACTGTAATCACAAGTTTCGTAAGCCGCTCTAAGTTGGTCCATTGCGGCATCGGATAAAG
>JBBCAX010000203.1:0-1036 GCA_051382335.1 Deltaproteobacteria bacterium TL4 | reverse complement strand
TCTACTTTGAGAGAAAAACCCACAAGACATCTTGTATGTTTAGGACGGATTGGAATCTTGAAAGCAAGAAAAGAGTTGTTGAACGAATTGAACGATGTTCCATAATCCGATTTTCCCAATCCAAAACGTTCTTTTTTTCATGGGGTAATGAAAAGAGATATCAGAATATTAATTCATGCCTACTGGTATCCACTTTGTTGACAGCGGTAATATGAAATCCAGGCGTGTTCCCGGTCTACCAGAAAAATGATCGCCATTGTAAAAGTTCACTACGATTTCTCCGGTTTGAAGATTACGCCACACAACGTCGGTTTTTCCATCAGGAGTGGGAACACCAGTTAAAACGTTGCCGTAGTCACCAAATCCGATTGGTATCCAAGTTGTCGGATTTAGTTGATCAATCGCAACTTTTGCTTTGTTGATACCGCAGCCTTCCCACGCAACCATCAAACCGTCATTAATGTTCCACCAGATCAGATCCAAAGTGCCATTGTTGTTGAAGTCGGCAGTACCAACAATCATCCAGCCATCATTCTTCAATGCGGTTCCATACCACGTATCAGATTGGATCACATAATTGTTGTTAAGAACGGTATTGGTTGAATTATCCATTGTCCAGGCAACCACAATACCCGTGTTTTGATGTTGCCAAATAATATCAGTGTTACCATCCGCATTCACATCACCGAAACTGACCGGACGCCATTCTGTCGCGGGAAGTGTAACAAGCCATTTCGCGTCATTAACCGGATCAACACTTGGAGATAAGCCGCCTGTGATATTCCAGGAGACAATTTGTCCTTCCGACATATTGTACCAGACCAAGTCGAATGGACCACTTTTGTCAAAGTCAGCAATCCCGACGATGGTCCAAGGATTCTGTGGCAATTGGGCAAAACGCAGGTCTTTGTCGACGAGCGTTTTGTCAGTCTCGTTCAGGAAATGAACAACGATGTCGCCAAGTTCTGGATTCCACCCCAGAATTTCTGGATATCCATCCGCATTCAGATCAAGTTTTGCTTTAACAGATACTGCC
>JBBCAX010000202.1:0-67674 GCA_051382335.1 Deltaproteobacteria bacterium TL4 | reverse complement strand
ACAAAAACGTAGGTTGGGTAGAGCATAGCGAAACCCAACGAAAAACGGACATTACTGCCTGGATGTTGGGTTTCGCTACCGCTCTACCCAACCTACTGAAATGATGGCTGTCCCGTCTTAGGCCAGTAGCCAAAAAAAGGTACCTGCACAGGTGGAAACTTTTCTGGAGAAGTATATAGTCCCGTTTAATTTTCAAACGAAACCACACTCAAAATAAAAGACAGGCTTGTGCGCTCACTTAATTCAGATTTAAAAAATAAATATCAGTCGCTTAAACAGTACCTCAAGTCTTTGGAAAGCGTGGTTGTCGCGTTTTCAGGAGGCATTGACAGCTCTTTAGTGGCCTATATGGCGCTGCATGAAATCGGGGAGAAGGTTTTAGCGGTTACGTCGGCCTCTCCCAGTTTGAAAGAGTCTGATTTACAACTGACCGCGGAGTTAGCCCTGGAATGGAAGATGCGTCATCAAATCATTCAGACTCAAGAACTAGAGAATCCAAACTATCAAAGTAATCCAAACGACCGGTGCTACTATTGCAAATCAACACTGTATCAGGAATTGGCCCAGATCGCAAAAGCTCAAAACTATCGCCACGTTGTCAATGGCACCAACATGGATGATGCTCAAGACTACCGCCCGGGTTTAAAAGCCGCGTTAGAGTATCAAGTCCGCTCTCCCCTGGTTGAGTGTGGGTTTCGTAAATCCGACATCCGTGAACTGGCCTCAGCCTTAGGCTTAAAAAATGCGCAAAAACCTCAATCGGCATGCCTTTCGAGTCGGATTCCCTACGGAACTCCAGTTTCTATACCGCTGCTAAAGCAAATTGAACAAGCGGAAACCATATTGGCACGTATGGGATTTACTCAGTTTCGTGTTCGTCATCATGGCACGGTTGCCCGTTTAGAACTCCTGCCTGAAGAATTCGAACTTGCCTTAAAAAACCGCACTGCCCTTCAAAAATTCATCCGAAACTGCGGATACCACTATGTAACCTTGGATATTGGAGGGTTTCGTTCCGGTTCAATGAACGATGAACTCAAGGAGGTTTAAGTGATTTTGACAACGAAAAAGGGGGGACTTGTTTTCGCTTCGTTGATTCATATCGAAGCACGGATGCTTTATATTTTTCCTTTCTCGTGGAGCGCCACGGCCTCTTTTTCACTCTGTTTTAAGTCCCCTTGCTCACCGGAAGGTTTCCATAAATCTCAAAAAATTGGACTCCATGTCTAATATCCTGCTCGTAGATGACGATCGCCACATATTGCAGCAACTTTCTTCTCTGATTCAATCATTTGGCCACGTTACAACCTCTACCATTTATCCTGACAACTTGTTCCAGATACTGGACGCGGAATCCATGGATCTTATTCTGCTGGATATCTATATGCCGGACACCGATGGTCTGACGCTGCTGACCCAATTAAAAAATCACGCGAATTATGGTTCACTTCCTGTAATCATACTCACGGCTGATCCTGATGACCAACTCATGGAAGCCTGTTTAAACATGGGAGCCGTCGATTATATTAAAAAACCTTCCAATGCCACGGTTCTCAAAGCCCGGATTCAGTCTGCCTTGAATACGCACGGTACGATCCAAAACTTGATAACGGAGTTGAGACATAAAAACCAACAACTCGAACGGGAAATCGAAGAACAGAAGCGGATGGAGCGGGAAATGGAACAACAGAAAGTTCTTTCCATGCGCTCGGATCGGCTGCGTTCTCTGGGAGAAATGGCCGCGGGAATTGCACATGAATTAAACCAACCGCTTGTTGGTGTTCGTGGTTTGGCGGAACATCTCTTGATCGGAATGGATCGAAACTGGAAACTGTCCCCGGAAAAAGTTCGTGAAAAACTTCAATTGATTATTGATCAAGCAGACCGGATGAGTCATATTATTGAACATGTGCGAATCTTTGCCAGGGAAGCGGGAAAACCTGAAACTCATAGCGTCAAGATCAACGCTGTCATCAGATCCTGCGTCGAAATCCTGGGAACGCAAATGAGCACTCATGGCATTCGGTTGCAATATGATCTGGCAGAGCGTCTTCCTGAGGTACAAGTCAATCGCTATTCCATGGAAGAAGTCCTCCTGAACTTAATGGTTAATGCCCGCGACGCGGTAGAGGCACGTTTGGCCACAGGGGAGGAAACCTATGTTCCGTCCATTTTACTGCGCTCCTTGTTCACAAATCAAGGTTTGCTGCCTTGCGTCCAAATTTTTGTGAGGGACAATGGGGTCGGTATTCCCGGCAATATCATACCCAGAGTATTTGATCCTTTTTTTACCACCAAGGCCCCCGACAAGGGTACTGGTTTGGGCTTGTCGATTTGTAAGTCCATTGTTGAGGAATATGAAGGAACGATAGAAGTTCAATCCAATCTGGAAACAGGAACGGTCGTCATCATTTCCTTACCCTGTGTGAATTCAGAGAGCGGAGCTGGCTATGACAAAAATTCTTCTGGTGGATGATGAAGAAATCATCCATCAAACCCTCGGGGATTATTTATGCGAACTGGGTTATCATGTCGATCATGCTTATCAGGGCTTAGGGGCCTTGGAGCTGGTACAGTCCCAAGTCTATGATATTGCTCTACTTGATATCAAGATGCCTCAAATGAACGGACTGACCTTGCTGAGAAAAATTCATGAGCTTTGTCCTGTACTTCCGGTGGTGCTCATTACAGGACACGGTACGATGGAGATTGTGATTGAAGCATTGAGAATCGGCGCCGCTGATTTTTTGACGAAACCTGTCAAACTCCTGGAATTGGAAGCCACTCTGGAAAAATGTTTTTATCTCCATGCCCTGCTTAAAGAAAAACAGACACTACGTGGAGTGATTAACACCCTCCAGGCCTCCTATCTGGAAACACACCCCCTGGTCGGAAACAGTGCGGCAATTCAAGTCATACGGCAACAAATTCATCAGGCCGTCAACGCTTCCTGTGAAATGATTTTAATCACAGGAGAGACGGGAACAGGAAAAGAAATTATTGCTCGTCAAATTCATCATCTGTCTAAAGACCGAGAAAACCCTTTCATCGCGGTAAGCTGTCCCTCGTTGTCGGAATCCCTTTTTGAAAGTGAGTTGTTCGGCCATGTCAAAGGGGCGTTTACGGGGGCTACCCAGGAAAAAGCCGGTTATTTTGAATTGGCGGATGGCGGAACGCTTTTTTTAGATGAGATTGGCGATCTTTCTGCCGGGGTGCAAGCCAAACTGCTTCGAGCTTTAGAAACACGGATAATCCGTCGAGTGGGAGGAACAGAGGAAATTCAAGTGAAAATTCGTGTGATTGCCGCCACCAACGCCAATCTGGAGACTTTGATAAAAACAGCGAGGTTTCGTCCGGATCTTTATTATCGCTTGGATCATTATTCCATTCATGTTCCTCCGCTTTCGGAACGGCAAGAAGATATCCTTCCGCTGGCAGAGCACTTTCTGTATTTGTATGCGAAAGGAAGGAATCATCACATCGAAGGTTTTTCACCGGACGCAAAACAGAAATTACTCGAATATGATTTCCCGGGAAATGTTCGAGAACTTCGCAATATCGTTGAACGAGCCGCGATGTTGAACGTTTCCGGGACCATTCAAGCAAAGCAGCTTTTAGTCGATACCTTAACAAACTCACCCCGGCTTTCTTCTGAAGCCAGTCAGGATCAGGAACGAGAGTACCTGCTCACCGCCTTGGAAAATGCTAAATGGAATCGTCGCCAAGCCGCAAAGGAACTGGGTCTACCTTACTCCACGCTACGCTATAAAATGGAAAAACTAAACATCCGTTGATTTGAAATAGCGAATCCACTTTCACTTCACATTCCGTATATTTCAAAGCATTGGGGACAACAACCATGGGAAACATCCGTACCACTCTTGAGATGAAGATACTCTTCCATGCTGATCCATTTTCCTTTGCCTATTTCTGTTCCGGAATCATCTCTGATGTTTTTACAATACATACAAACCGGCAGGATATTTTCGTATAACTTCACTTTCCGAAAGGCTTCCTGCTTTTCGAAACATCGTTTTATGCGCAACAGTAATTCTTCAATATTGCAGGGTTTAAGCAGGTAGTCGTCCGCCCCAAGACGCAGGGCTTCAATGGCCGAAGTCAAGTCACCGTAACCGGTAAGAATGATCGCGCGGATTTCGGCATCCTGTTTTTTTGCCGCCTGCAACACCGTTATTCCGCCAACACCCGGCATGGCAAGATCAGTAACCAGCAGATCAAAATGATGGTTAGTCAATTTACTGATAGCGTCTTCACCACTCACAGCGGTTGTAACCTTATACCCGGCATGATTCAACTCTTTAGAAAAAGATTTGAGAATGCTTTCTTCATCATCAACCAATAGTATGTTCTGGGGTCTCATGGTTTTCTCCTTGAATGGGCAGAGTGACGGTAAAGGTTGTTCCTTCGCCAGGTTTACTGTCGGCGCTAATGTTGCCACCGTGGTTTTTGATAATTCCATAGCTGACTGCAAGCCCGAGGCCTGTGCCTTTTATTTCTGGTTTGGTGGTGAAAAAGGGTTCAAAAATATGGTCAATAATTTCAGCTTTTATGCCAGTTCCGGTGTCATGAATGCGAACAAAGACCGAATTTCCCAACACCGCGGTTTCTATGGTAACCCTCCCTCCATTGGGGCACGCATCAGCCGAGTTGTTGAGCAGATTGAGGAACACCTGCTTGATCTGGTCAGCAACAGCTTTGAGCAATGGTAGATTTTCAGCATAGTGTTTTTCAATACTGATTTTTCGTGTGGCATAGTCTTTTTTGATGAGCAGCAGAAGACTGTCCAGTGCCGCATGGAGGTCCATTTGAGCAATCATGCCGGATGTTGGACGGTTAAAATCCTGAAGACTTTTGAGGAGGTCCCGCATCCGAATACATTCTGTGATAGCAATGTTCACAAGCTCCATATCGTCCGGATCAAGAGTGGCTCTACTCTTAATGCCATGAATTATATTCATTACCCCCTGAAGCGGATTGTTAAATTCATGGGCAATAGACGCGGACAATTTTCCGATGGCAGAAAGTTTCTCAATGTGCAGTAGCTGTGCATGTGTCTTTTGCAATTCAAGCGTTCTTTCCTGCACCCGCTGTTCGAGTTCGTCATGCGCTTTCCGCAAAGCCTCTTCCGCCATTTTTTGTACGGTGATATCCGTATGTGTTCCGATCATCCGCAAAGGTTTGCCCTCAGTGGTCCATCCAATAACTTTCCCTCTGGCTAAAATCCACTTATAGGTATTGTCTTTGCACAATAACCGATGCTCATTCAGGTAGATGAGGGATTTGCCATCCATATGCCGTTGAATAGCTTCGTAAGATTGGGCCTTATCCTCAGGATGAATTCTTTGATCCCATTCTTCAAAATTACCGAAAACTTCATTTCCCTTGAATCCCAGCATCGCTTTCCACTGTTTCGAGAAGAACACTTCATTGGTCTGAGTATTCCAGTCCCACAGTCCTAATTCACTGCCATCAACAGCAAACTGCCAACGGGTTTCACTTTCCTTCAATAAGTCCTCTGCCAGCTTGAGTTCACTGTTGTCGGTTATGGTTCCAACCCAGTTAACGCTTTGCTCTTGAATTTTGCTAGCCGAGGCAATGCACAACACCCATACAATGGAACGGTCTGGTCTGATAAAACGGAACTCCGAAATAAAGTGTGTCTCGTGGACCACGGTTTCACACCAGTCGGTAAAAACTCTTTCTTGATCTTCAGGGTGGATGGTATTCGCCCATCCTGTCCCCAAGGCTTGCTCTTCAGTAATGCCGGTTATCTCACTCCATTTGGAACTCACGTAAATATAGTGGCCTGTGGCATCAGTCATCCATATCCCTGAGGGCGAAATCTCAACAAGCGATTTATATTGCTCCTGGGTTTCCAATAAGCGGTTTTTCAAGGTTGTGGAGGTTAGCTTAAAGTTGGCGATAAGTTCTGAAATTTCAAAGATCCGGGAATGCGGCCATACGAGCTCTTCTCCGCTATCAATTTTGAGCGGAATGTCCTGGGATATTTGGGAAAGTGTTTTGAGGGAGGTGGTGATTCTATCGCTTAAAAAATAAGCGAAAGCGATCATTATTGCGAAGATTGCGGAAACAGCCCCAAGCGAAAATATGGTTGATTCATATAAATACTTCTGCTCAGGAGCGACGGGATACTCCACCTTGATTCTCCAAGGTGTTCCCTGAATCGGTACTTCCGTATGGTAATAGGCGTCTTTCCAGACATTCATAATGCTGATGTTCTTTTGACTGCCAGGCACCCAAAGAAAAACATTGTCTGAAACAGGAACCTCTTGTCCGCCAATGTCATGGGGTAATCCCTTGAACGGTTTTCTGGCTTTGTCTGTACTGATGACCACGTTATTGTTCCGGTCTATCAGGGTATGAACCATCTTTTTGTGCGCTCCGGCCCGTTCAAATAATTTTTCCATACGGTCAATATTCATGGCCCCCAGCCCAAAATGAGAGAGTTTGCCATCCCACAATACAGGAACACTGATAGAGACAATTGGCTGAAAAATGTCGCCTCTGCCCATAAATATCTCTGAGATCGTAGGCTGCAGAGTGCGGCTTAACTGTTTGAACCACGTGCGGTCCGCGAAGTTAATGCCGATGGTGGACTCACCCCGTTCATTAATCGACGGATGAAAAGCGATGGTTGTGGCAGTGGCATCCCCAAGAAAAATATTATGAAAATCAGGAAACAAATCATGAATCAGCTCTAGTTTCTTCTGTAGTTCTTCTGAAGGCGACAAGGGATAAATCGAGCCAAGCTCGCCAATAACTTTGACCGCGTTAATATAGGTGTAAATCCAACGGGCAACAGCCCCTTCCGTTTCCCGAGCCTCGGTGACCACCGCGTTTATGATGCGTTCCTGGTTTGAAGCAATATCCCGATGATCATGCAGTAGGACTAAGCCAAGGGGCGGAATCATCAGAAAAGCGGTAGTCAGGTGGAAAATGGTTAAGGTGTATGAAGGCCGCTGTCGAATATGACCGATGATGATCCAGCTACAGAGGGGGGTGTGGGCAATGAGCATGCTTGCGATCAAAGCATTTAAAACACCATTTGTGAACTGCTTCAGGAAAACTATAACAGCGCCCTGTATGCCAAGATTCATCAGACCAGAATAGAAGCCCGTCACTAAAGGCGCTCCCAGCACCAGCCAAAAAATACTATCGACCAAGATGAGGTTGGTTTTTCCTCTCTTGAAAGCCAAACCAAGCCAAACGCTTTCGATTACAAAAATTACAATGGCATAAGGATGATTCCACAAAAAATAGGTGTAGAGTGAAGCGATAAAGGAGGTTCCAATTCCAAACCAAAGACCTAAGGTCCGCAGCGCGATAATGCTGAAAATGCTGCCGAAGATGAAAGCGACATTATAGGCGACGGGAATGTTCAAAACATTTCCGGCAAAACCGAGGAGTGTGAGAACCACTGCGCTTAGAATGGTTTTTGTCGTTATTCGATGCTTTATATTCATGACTCAATCCCTTCCAGTGAATTTGCCAAACCAACTATCGAAAAACGGATATTTTTTCAAGGGCTCATTTTCTTTATTGCTTATTTCAGTGGGTTGGAGTTACCCCAAAAAATATAGCGGGATGAGGTCTAACTTCGGCCAGGGGTAGGTTTCGCTCCGAGGAACAATGTGTGCGGTATCCCCTGAGACGAAACCCAAGGCTACCATCAAAATGGCCGAACTTACGGCCAAGTCCAATATAGCTTATCCACAGGAAAGGCAAATCAAAAGCACCTGATAAAGGCAAAGACCAGGTTTTCAAATTAGTAACTGTTACTAGTAAAGGTTACTAAAGTTGTGAGTACGCCTCTCCTGTTTTTCGAAAATTTTCGTCTAATCATAAGGTTAATGGACTGTTATGATTATGTGTTCTTAAATACTTTTCGGACTGGCGCAAAACTTGCTGAAAAGATGAGGAAGCTTGTTTAAATGTAATGACGGTTTCATTTCACAAAATAAGACGAGAGCAAAAGATGCGACTCTGCATTATTGAAAAAGATCGCGTTGTTCGGGAAATGCTTCAAAATTTTCTTGTTGATCTCGGACACGTCGTGGTAACGCTGAGTGATATGGCGGAAATTGGGGAACAACGAAAGAATTCTTTTCAAGGCTTCGATGTCATCCTTGTTGAAAACTTCACGATGGGTCCCTCAATCGCAGCTCAACTGGATACGCTCCACAAGAGATATGCGGAAGCTTCAATTGTTCTTATGGGAACGCGTCATGCTGTTTTTTCAACAAACCAGGTGCTTTTTTATGGAATATTTGGTTTTCTGAATAAACCCGTACGACTTACAGAACTGGAACTGATGTTAATTCGAATATTTGAAAATAAGGAGCAACATGCCCTCTAAAAAAAATTGTTGGGAAGCCAATCAATGTGGTCGAGAATCCGGAGGTTCTAATGTGGAAGAACTCGGAATTTGCGTTGCAACCACCGAAACCAGATTGAACCAGATCAATTCTGGTAAAAATGCGGGGAGATCGTGTTGGGCGATAGCCGGAACTTTGTGTGGAGGAAGTGTTCATGGAACCTTTGCGGAAAAAATTGGTTCCTGTGTGAGATGCTCCTTTTATCAAAGGGTTTTTGATGAGGAGAAGGATTATCTGGGAACAAGAGATATTTTACGCAAGCTATTGCCTCCTGAAGAACAAGAAGAAAACCGCAGAAAATACACAAATTTCTCTGCAGAAGCAAAAAAAATTTTAAGATTAATTCACCAAGAATGTGAGGCGCAGGGGGAATCAATCCGAGGGGAAACTGATTTTTTTGAAGAGCTGGATCAGTTACAAAGACGATTAGTGGAGGGTGAACACGCTCATCTCATTTTGGAAGAATTTGAGTCTCTCAAATTCAGATGGGAAGCGCAAGGAGGCCAGGAGCTGAGTCAAGACTTGGCCTCTAAATTAGGCTAACCTTATTGATTTTATCATCATGGGGAAAAAAATTTCTCATCACGCCAAGCGAATCATTGAGCTTTTTCACAATCCTGTGACAGCCTGGATTGTATTATTTTTCGGTTTGATTGCCACCGGACTGGCTTGGTCGATATCCTCGGATTTGGCCGAAAAATCCGCGGCACAGTCTTTTGGAAGACGTTTGGAAGAAATCACGACGGCCATCCAGGATCGAATGATTTTGTATGAAAATGTATTGTGGGGAGGAGCTGGATTATTTAACGCGTCGGATCAGGTAACCCGGGAGCAATGGAAAAGCTATATGGCTTCATTAAAAATCACTGAAAACTGGCCTGGGATTCAAGGCATAGGCTTTTCTATTCCCATCAAACCGGAAGAGAAGGACGCTCACATTGAAAAAATTCGCCAACAAGGATTTCCTGATTATACCATCAAACCGGAAGGAGAGCGGGAAGCTTATTCAGCGATCATTTATCTGGAACCTTTTGATTGGAGAAATCAGAGAGCGTTTGGCTATGATATGTGGTTCCACAGTGTGCGTCGCGAAGCAATGATCCGTGCCCGTGATTTCGCGGTGGCAGCCACCTCAGGAATCATCACACTCGTTCAGGAAACCGAGACCGATGTTCAGAAAGGATTTTTAACCTATGTTCCTCTGTATAACACCATAAACCCCCTGAACACGCTTGAGGAGAGGAGAGCCGCTTTTATCGGATGGATTTACAGCCCTTTTCGAATGGGCAATTTTATGAGCGGCATTCTCGGGGCCGGAATGCAGGATGTGGAATATCGGATTTATGATGGTTCCGATTTAAATCCAGAGGCTTTATTGTATTCCAGCAACGATGAATTCTTCAGTAAAAACCATCGCGTTGCCAATGAACATTTTGGAAAGTTAGTGACCTTAACGTTACAGGGGCGAACTTGGACTTTAGATTTCAGAACCGGTGAAAAGGGTTATATTCCCTCCTCCTTTCTTCCCAGTCTCATTGCCGTTGTTGGGCTCATCATTGACCTGCTTCTTTTCTACATCATTTCCTCCCTGGTCTTTTTGAATCGACGAGCCGAATTACTGGCTGAAGAAAAGACCAAAGAAATTTTCAGGGCCAGTACCGAGTTACAAAACGCAAAGGAAATGGCCGAAAACGCAAACAAAGCCAAAAGCTTATTTTTGTCCTCCATGAGCCATGAAATCCGAACTCCGCTCAATGTGGTGCTAGGTTTATCCGAACTTTTGGAAGAGACGCACTTGACCCCAGAACAAGCAAAATATGTAAAAACCATTAACAGCACGGGAAGCCTGCTGACTCAGTTAATCAACGATATTCTTGATTTTGAAAAAATTGAAACGAAACATATTGAACTGGAAAATGAAAGTTTTCAGCTAGAGAAACTCCTGGACAAAACCTTGGAGGTTATGGCAAGTGCTGCTCACCGCAAGGGATTGGAATTAGTGTCTCATCTCGATAAAAATATTCCTGTCACTCTCAAAGGAGACGTCGTAAGGTTGAATCAAATCCTCGTCAACTTGATTGGAAACGCTATCAAATTTACCGATAAGGGCTGGATCACGATACGAGTTAATCTGGTATCGCAAGGAAAAGAGGGAATCAGTCATGTGAAATTCTCAATTACGGATACAGGTATTGGCATTCCAACTGATAAATTTGATCATATTTTTAACATATTTACTCAAGTGGATGTTTCAACAACACGGAAATATGGAGGAACAGGCTTGGGCTTGGCCATCTGTAAAAGATTAGTTGAATTGATGGGAGGGGTGATTCAGGTAGAAAGTCAACTCAATGCAGGCAGTACCTTCACGTTTACCCTGCCTTTTGAAGGAACTGACGCCACGGAAGCCCTTTCCTCTCAGACGACAAGTGCTGTTACTGAATTCAAAAAGACGGCAGCCAGAAAGAAAAAACTTCAGATACTGCTCGTAGACGATGTCGAGGATAATCGGATGATCCTTAAAAGATTTATTGAAGAAATACCTTCGGATGTTGACCTTGCGGATAATGGGCAAATCGCGGTTCAAAAAGTTAAAAATAAGGTTTATGATCTGATCTTGATGGATATGCAGATGCCTGTGATGGATGGCTATACCGCGACAAAAAATATCAGACAATGGGAACAAGACCATCAGCAATCTCAAACCCCCATCATTGTGATCACAGCCTATTCACGGGAAGAGGAATTGCAGCGATGTCTGGACATGGGAGGTAACGCCTATCTCACTAAACCTTTACAAAAAAATATCCTGCTGGACACCATCAAGAAGGTTCTGAATGCTGAGGAAACACTTGAACGGAAACAGCAACAACCCGAAGATAGTCTGAACCTCAATAAAAAACTGAAACCGGATTCAAATCCTTATCAGGTGGAAATCTCCCCGGATTTTGAGGATATTATTGAGGAAATTCTGAACATAAAAAAAACGCAACTTCAGCAGTTGAAAGAAGCATTTAAAGAGAAAAATTATGAGTCCATCCAGCAAATGGCCCACTCGCTACGGGGCGTTCATGGGATCTCTCAAATTCATGAACTGGCCAAAGCCCTTGGTGACTCGGCAAAGAAAGAAGAGCCCCATAAAATTGAACATATTTTGAATCAATTGGAAGATTTTTTAAAGCATATCCAAATTAATTTCATAAACGAAGAGCAGAACAGGATTTAAGATGATTCAGTTAAAAATGCTGTTGATTGATGATGATCGGACACAATACCTGGTACTCCAGAAGCTTTGCCGAAAATTCATTCACTTGAAGATCGAAATGGCTTGGGTCGAGAGTTATGCGGAAGGTCTGGAAGCGATGGCGCAAGACGCTTATGATGTTTACTTGGTGGATTACCTCTTGGGTTCAAAGAAAGGAACCGATTTGATAAAAAACGCGATTCAATCAGGCCTCAATAAGACCATGATTCTTTTAACCGCGAATGACTCCGTCGAAGTGGATCAGGAAGCACTCGAGGCGGGGGCTGCCGATTACCTGGTGAAAGAAGAAATCAATCCCATCCTTATCGAACGTTCCATTCGTTATGCGCTGAAAAGAAAAAAAATCGAAACCCGCTTAAAGAACGCTCTCAAACAAGCGGAAGCCGCCAATAAAGCCAAAAGCCAGTTTCTTTCGATGCTGAGTCATGAAATTCGCACGCCTTTAAACTCAATTATTGGCTTCTCTCAACTCCTGCTTGAAAAAGGACGTCAGGAATCCGTTAAAGAAGAAGAGTACCAGCATTTTCTGAACAGGATTCATGAAAACGGAGAAACCTTAGCGGAGCTGCTGAATAACGTGTTGGGTCTCGCGCAAATTGAAACCAACCAAATGCAGGTGACTACTGAACCGCTCCATCTGAAGTTATTGACCCAAACTATATTTAAAAGTTTCCAGTCCGAAGCGCTCACAAAAAATCAAAAACTGTTTTATGACTATAATGACGCTATCCCTGAAATAATCATTTCAGACCGATCAAAAATTAATAAAATTTTATCGAATCTCCTCAATAACGCGCTTAAATTTACCCCTGAAGGTAAACGCGTCTGGATGAAAATCACAACCAAGGAGGGCTTGCTCGTTTTCCACATTGAAGATGAGGGTCTTGGAATTCCTGTTGAAAAGCAAAAAACCATTTTTCAACTCTTCGAACAGGTCGATGGAAGCAATACCCGTCAATACGAAGGATGCGGGTTGGGCTTAGCCATGACCCAACAACTGACAAACCTTTTAGGAGGAACCCTCACCGTACAAAGTTGTGAAGGCGAAGGCTCGGTGTTCCTGGTTAAAATTCCTTTGGTGGAACTCGAAAGTGAGATCGATCGCCCTCTTGCCAAAGACGTACCTCTATTTGCTTCGAATCAGAACATTTTAGTGATTGACGATAATCGCAGCAATCAGGAGCTGATTCAGCTTATATTTCAAAACATCGGCTTGAATATTCATCAAGCTTATAGTGGGTCGGAAGGCGTATCCCAGGCCATAGCGCGGCAGCCCGATTTAATCTTGATGGATATTCATATGCCCGGGATGAATGGTATTGAGGCCACCCGACAAATCCGGCAGCATTTTCAGAACACAAAAATTCCCATAGTCGCTCTTTCCGCGGAGTCCTTTCAGAATCACCAGGAAAAAGCACGTGAAGTTGGAATTGAGGATTATCTGCTTAAACCCCTTCAATTGGATCAGTTGATGGGGGTTTTAACAAAATATCTGACTTAGAAATGAAAATTAAATAACTTACCCCTTTGGTAAAAAGCACGGTGCGTCTATTTTAACGCAGAGACGCAAAACAGGCAGAGAAACGCAGGTCAAGTATATCAAAGACTCAACTTTAAGGGAGAACCTATCATGAAAAAACCTCTTCGTATCCGACTATTTCTGCTTTTGCTTCTGGCAACCGGATTGTTGCTCGCGAAAACCCTTTGGGCAGCAACGACACCCTCTATTGAACTAACGCTTGAATTTTGGATTTATCTGACCGGAGTGCTGGTGGTTCTGCTGTTCAGCAGTTTTTTGGGATGGAACTTTTTACTCAAACGAAAACTGAAATCAAAAACAGCAGAACTGGCGAAAAGCGAAGAAAAATTTCGTGCTATCGTCAATTCAATGAGCGACATCATTTTCACCTTGGATAGTCAGGGGCGTCACACAGGAGTCTTTGGTAACTGGGTTGAGAAGGCAGGACTCCGCCCGGAATTTTTCCTGGGCAAAACCTCGGTAGAAATTTTGGGCGAGACTGCGGCAAAAGTTCAGCAACAAGCAATCGCCGTTGCGCTAAAGGGCGAGACTTATACTTATGAGTGGCACAGTGAAAATTCTGACGGGAGTCTCCGTTATTACCAAACATCCTTATCCCCTTTGTGGTCACCGGAAGGGAACATCATCGGATTGACCGGGGTAGGTCGAGAGATCAGCGAACTGAAACGCGCGGAAAAGCTGTTGAAAGAACGGGAAGAAATCCTTAACAGTTTTTTCAATAGCACCGGAATGAGAATGGGAGTGGTGGAATTGTTAGAGGATGATATTTTACACATTTCCGATAATAGCTATTCAGCTCAATGGTTTCAAACGACCATGGAGGCCATGAAAAATCAACGGGAGAGTCAACTGGCGGTCCCCCAGGAAACCCTTGGACTATGGCGACAACAGTACCTTGACTGCAAAGATTCAGGGATTACCCAGTTTACCTATGAAGAAGGTTCTCAATGGTTCACTGCCACAGTGACGTTCATTGGACAATCCATGGCAGGACGTCCCCGTTTTACGTATGTTGTGCAAAATGTATCGGAGCGCAAACAGATGGAAGAGGAGTTGCGACAGGCTAAAATTCAGGCAGATTTGGCCAATCACGCCAAAAGTATGTTTCTCGCCAATATGAGTCATGAAATCCGGACTCCCCTCAATAATATCGTGGGCTTTAGTCAAATTATGCTCCAGGACGCAAAAAAAGAGAGCTATCCCGGACAAGGCCAGAAACATCTACAACACATTAAGGCCAATTGTGACCATTTATCAGAATTGATCAATAATATTCTGGATCTTTCCAAAATTGAAGCTGGGAAAATAGAAGTAACCCCTGAAAGCTTGAATCTGAAACTGTTGATTCAAAGTATTTTTCATATCAATAAGACGCAAGCCTTACGGAAGGACATTCAGTTTAATTATGAAATTGATCCGCAATTACCTGGAACTATCTACATGGATCGTACAAAGTTGAATCAGATTTTGATGAATTTGGTCGATAACGCTTTTAAATTTACGCCAGACGGAAAAAGAATCAAAATTCGCGCCTTGCGAGAGAAAAATCAATTACTTCTGCAAGTTGAAGATGAAGGCATTGGGATTTCGAAAGACAAAAAACAACGCATTTTTGAACCCTTTGAACAGGCTGACGTTACTATCCGAAAAAAATATGGAGGTACGGGTTTAGGCTTATCGATGGTACAAAGTCTGGTTGGATTAATGGGAGGATCGATCTTTTTGGAAAGTGAAGAAGAAATAGGCTCGGTTTTCAACGTGAGGCTCCCTTTAGTAGAAGCTCATGAAAAGGAACTGGTTCAAGAGGAGCTTGACTGGGAAAGTATTCGTTTCAGCCCGAAATCGAAGATCCTGCTGGTTGAGGATGAAATTTCCTGTTTTCAAATGATACAAATTATATTCCAGAGAATGAATCTGATAATCGAATGGGTTGATAATAGCGAAGCCGCGATTAAAAAAACCTTGGAAATGAAACCCGATGTCATCTTGATGGATGTGAACATGCATGGAATGGACGGAATAGAAGCAACCCGGAAGATTCGAAACTTACCGGAAATTAAAGAGACGCCCATCATCATCCTGTCAGCGGATGCCTTTATCGAGCAACAACAAGCGGCTCGTAAAGCCGGAGTTTCTGATTATTTAACCAAACCCCTGGAATTTAATAAATTGATAGCGTGTCTGATCAAGTATCTGCCTCAAAGGGAGACCGAAAGAATTTTCAAAGTGCCGTCTAAAAAGCCGCCTCTGCCCGATAAGATCAAAGATCAATTGCTTCAAGAGTTTCAGAAACTTTCTAATATTCCTTATTTCATGACCGGGAAAATTGAGAGTCACCTTCAGAACATGCTGGATCTTTCTGAAAAATATGACTCCCCCTATCCGGAGTTGTTGGCCCAAATTGACAAGGCGGTATTCAACCAAAACGTAGAACAAGTCAAAACTTTAATCAATGAGGTATTGTATGGCTAATATCCTGCTTGTGGATGATGATCGAGCTATCTTACAGCAACTGACTTCCCTGCTCGAGTCCTTTGGACATACCCCTTTTTCCAGCATTTATCCGGAAAACTTGTTCCAAATTCTGGAGGCTGAAGCCAATATCAGCCTCATTTTGTTGGACATTTATATGCCCAAAATCGATGGCATCTCTTTGCTCAAACAACTGAAAGCTCATCCTCTATATTCTGAGTTACCGGTAATCATGCTCACCGCTGATAACGATGAAAAAATCATGGAATCCTGCCTACTGTTTGGCGCCGTAGATTTTATCAGTAAACCTCTGAACGCTACTATTTTGCGCGCTCGAGTTCAATCGGCTCTAAGAACTCAGGGTTTTGTACAACAACTCCAACATGAAATCACGAGACGCCAGCAAATAGAAGAACAGCAAAAAGTATCACTGGAACGATTCGCAACGATAATGAACGGCCTGGAAGCCATTATCTATGTCGCTGACATGGAAAGTTATGAAATCCTCTTCCTTAATCAATATACAAAAAATATATTTGGAGACATTACAGGAGCGCTTTGTTGGCAGAGTCTTCAAGCAGGACAATCCGCTCCCTGTAGCTTTTGCACAAACCCCAGATTGTTAAACGCTGAGGGGCATCCTACTAATGGCTGCCGTTGGGAATTTAAAAATACACTTATTGGTCATTGGTATAGTATTTATGATCGGGCGATTGAATGGATGGATAATCGTATTGTAAGGCTGACCATTGCCATCGATATCACTGAACGTAAGCAAATGGAAGAGGAGTTGATGCGATCTAAAGAACAAGCCGATCAGGCAAACCTTGCGAAGAGCCGGTTTTTGGCCAACATGAGCCACGAAATCCGCACACCGCTCAATTCGATTGTTGGGTTCAGTCAAATTTTATCAAAACAGGCCAAAGACTTAGCACTTCCCCATGATTTCATTGATTATCTTCAAATCATTCAACAGGGCGGAGAAAACCTATCGGAGTTGATTAATAACGTTTTGGACTTAGCAAAAATTGAAGCTGGTAAAACTGAAGTTGAAATGGAAACGCTCAATCTCAGTTTGTTGGGACAGGGAATATTCCACATCAATAAAGCAACCGCACTCAAAAAACAATTAAAGTTAACCTACGAAGTGTCTCCCCAATTACCCGAATTTGTTGTTTCTGACCGAACCAAAATGAATCAAATCTTAATGAACCTGGTCGGAAACGCGCTCAAGTTTACACCTGAGGGCAAGCAAGTCACACTCAAAATAGAAAAGGAGGGTGACTGGATTGTCCTGCAAGTGGAGGATCAGGGAATTGGGATTCCTGAAGAAAAGCAGATGACAATTTTTGAAGCTTTTGAACAGGCGGATAAATCGACCACGCGCCAATATGGAGGCACGGGGTTAGTTGACGATCACCCAAGCTATGGCCAAACTGTTGGGAGGAAGCATCAGCGTCAAGAGCACCCCTGGCGAAGGCTCAACCTTTACTGTAAAAATACCACTGGTTGAGGTGGAGACTACAGACCTACGCAAAAAGGATATCCCTTGGGATGAGTATCATTTTTCACAGGACACTATAATTCTTGTCGTTGAGGATGATTTCGCCAATCGCGAAATGATCAAAACACTGTTTCAAGAGTTGGGCATAAAAATAAATTTGGCTGAAAACGGGAAGCAAGGAATTGAAAAAACCTTAAGATTGAAACCCGATCTGGTTTTGATGGATATCCACATGCCCGGAATGAACGGCTTGGAGGCGACACAGCAAATTCGTAATATTCCTGAATGTAAACATATTCCCATTGTTGCTCTTTCGGCAGACGCTTATAAGGAACAACAAAAGGAAGCCCTTCACGTAGGGATTACTGATTACTTGAGCAAACCCCTTCAAGTGAATCAGCTTCTGCGTGTCTTAAAAAAATACTTGCGATAAGAACGAAACCCCTGGAATTTAATAAATGGATAGCTTGTCTGATCAAGTATCTGCCTCAAAGGGAGACCGAAAGAATTTTCAAAGTGTCGCCTAAAAAGCCTCCTCTACCTGATAAGATCAAAGATCAATTGTTTCAAGAGTTTCAGAAACTCTCAATATTACTGAACCAGGAAATCAATAAATAAAACTTTATAAATCGGGTTTTTTGTCTCCCAAGGCGGTTCGTTAGGAAAGAGCTGGCTGATTCTCTCAATTAAGTGCTGTTTTAATTTTTGAATGTCCTCAGGATCATGGATTTCCTCCGTCGACAATTTCTGAAGCTCAAGCAGAGTGATGTCTTTCACTTCGAACAAACGAGTATTTAAATATTCAAACACGAGGGGGTCAATAATCATTAATTTTATGTTTATATTGAGAAAATTATTCCCTCGTTCCAAATTAACAACGAATGGACCAACATCTAAAAACAAAGGAGTTAAAGGAGGGCCAACTTCTTCAAGGACTGCTCCTTTTTTTGGATCTTCTTCACTCGTATTGAATAAAAAATACCAAATGGCCAGTCCGGCTAAAAGGAGTAAGATCAAGATCACAATCCATTTGCTTTTGCCTCCGCCTCCTCTTGGGGAAACGTCAGCAATCCCTTCATCTTCTGCCATAAATGCCTTCTTATAAAGTTTGTTTTAGGGGTCTATACCACAAAATTACCATTCCTTCAGACCTCATCTTTGACTTTGTGTCAAGCCAATCTACAAGGATTATAATTTCCCTAAAGTTCTCAATCTTTTTTGATAGGAACTAATATCCTCTAAATTGACGTCAAGCTCTTGTTGTTCTGCAAGTTTTAGCAAGAAACGTGGAGAGGCCTCAGGATTTGCACTTAAAATTTCATATAAAATCCCCAGCGTTCTTAAGTTCAAACGCTTATATTCCGCTTCTGCTAACTTTTCAACGGTAGAAAGCGTAACATGATAGGCTTCCGCAACTTCCTGGGTTGAGTGATCCTCCGAGAGTGCTTTAATTTCCTGACGTTCTTCCGTGTTGAGTTGATGGTAGGATCTTGGAATGCTAATGTTGTTTTGACGGCACAATGAACGGATATGCTGGGAACTTACCTCATATTGGGCTGCCAGTAATTCCAAGTCCTCACCTTCCAAAATGCTTTCAAACAGGATTTCTTTTTCTTCTGGCGTTAAGGGGGTTCTTGTCTTTTTTCGTGGCACGGAAGTAGCTAACCCTGCTATAATTGCTAATTTTCGAACATAGTCGGTAGAAACATGGAACGATTCGGCAACGTCTTTGAGACTTCGTCCCTTATCTAATTCAATAGCGATTTCAATATTTCGCAATTCATCAATTTTTTCCATGATCAGATCCAGGATAAAAAAATGCCTCTTAGGTTGTCAAAGATGATTCGATTTGATACGAATGGATGAGACCAGGGAATCAGCTTTGTCGTGGTATAGAACCTGCGGTTACCGGAAACCTTCGTAATCTTAGTTGTAAGCGAAGAGATGGATCCAGATTCCGAAAGGAACCAGGGACAACCCTGATTCACGGTACCCTGGTATTTTGCAACCTTACAGGAAATTTTGAGAACTCTCAAAAATGCTTAATCCTTAACAAATTTGAAAGACTGTGACACGATACTACTCTCTCAATAACCATTATCAACAACTTAGAAAATATTTTATTTTCGCGCTCATCAGTGTATTAATTGTGAGTTTCAGCCTTTCAGGATGTGCTCATCCCGATTTACATTTTGAAACTAGTAGAGGGATGTACTCAGCCAATCTGGAGGATCAGTTTTTAGAACATTTGCAATATTTTCACGGAGTCTTGGGTTATGCGAAAAAACGTAGAGAGGCTACGAAAGATCGCAACCAATGGCTTACGTATATTTCCGGAATATTAACGGCGTTAGCGGTATTGAGCGGGGCCTTGAATGATGACCGAAGTCCCGATCTAAGAAATAATCAGGCGGCAACCATTTCCTTTGGTGCAGGTATTACAGCTTTGGCCTCCTCAACCTTTCGAAATCTTTCGCCGGAGCCGGATGAAAACATAGGCCAGTATCAAATGATGCTCACATATATGGTTCGATTAAAAAATGAATCCGATCAAGAAGTATTGCTGTGCGAAAGCAACGCTATTGGTCAAAAAGGGCGAGAACTTTGTGATCGAATCCATCAAGATAAACTTTCAATGCTTATTTTGGAAATGAAAGAGCGTTGTGGCGCCTTATTTAGTGAATTTGATGAAATCGAATGTTTTCCAGAAAAATTAGCAGCTAAAAACAAAACCAATTATTCTAACGAATCAACGCTGGAAATGGAGTCAAAACCACTGCCTCCAGAAACACATGAAACTCAGCTACCATCGCAATCTCAACCACAAATACAACTACCTTCAATGCCTTAGTCTCAAATACAAATGAAAGCACAGCCACCGAATGACGCTTACGGAAGGCCTGAGAATCAATGCTGCTACGAGGGTTTTCAGCGTGAGTAAGAATAGTATCTATAGATGGCAGGGGCGCTTGAATGAATTGAAGAAAACCCTCTGGCTTTAGGCTCTAGGTGGCTGTCCGAGAATGGATGTAGGGTGTGCTTAAGCGAAGCGAGCGCACCAGAAAGCTTGCTGTCCCTTTATTTTTGGTGCGCTCGCTTCGCTTAAGCGACACCCTACTTATGCTCACCTTCTATTCTTGGACAGTCTCCTGGGCCACCAGTTTTTGCAACAGGTGATTGAAGGGGATGAAGTTTATACGAATAAACTTATCGTTTTATTTTATAAAAGGGTGTTTCGACAACCTGAGCTTTAAGCTTTTTCTTCCGTATTTGTATTTCAAATTGAGATCCCGTTTGACTCAGTTCAAGCGGCAGATAAGCCAAGCCAATGGGTTTATCAAGGGTGGGCGAAAGAATGCCACTCGTGACTTCGCTGATGGGTTGATTCTCTTTGAGAATGGGATAACCTTTCCGAGGAATGCCAAACTCCAGCATTTCAAAGCCAACCCATTTTCTTCGCAAACCTTTTTGTTTGGTTTCCGCCAAACGCTCTTTTCCAATAAAGTTACCTTTATCCATTTGAACGATCCCTCCTAACCCTGCTTCAAGGACATTGGTTTCCTCATTAATATCATTGCCATAGAGACACATTTTGCCTTCAATCCGCAGACTGTCTCGCGCACCCAGTCCACAAGGCGTAAGCTCAAATTCAGCCCCAGCCTCCAGAATCGCCTTCCACACAGAATTGGCCTGTGCGGGATCAAAATAAACCTCGAAACCATCCGATGCGGTATAACCGGTTCTACTGATGATTGCAGCGGTCTCATGAAATAGGCCCTCCGCGAAATGGTAGTATTTCATGTTTTTTACATCAACCGGAGTGAGTTTTGAAATTACATCAACCGCACGAGGGCCCTGGATTGCCAATTGAGCAAACTGAGCACTCGCATTCGTTAATTCTGCTCCAAACCGAACATTATGCTGTTGAAACCATTCAAAATCTTTTTCCTGGTTTGAGGCATTAACGGCCACTAAATAATCTTGCTCCTTCCTTTGATAAACTAAAATATCATCAACGAACCCTCCTTGAGGACTCATCAGCACATTATAATGAATCCTCCCGGGAGATAATTTGGCGACATCATTGCATGTCAAATATTGCAATAATGGCAGTGCGGCTTCGCCTCGAACCAGGATTTCTCCCATGTGACTGACATCAAACAGCCCAACACCGTGACGGACAGCAAAATGCTCTTTTTTGTCGCCACTATAGCGAACCGGCATATGCCAGCCGCCAAAGTCAACCATGAGTGCGCCACTATCAAGGTGTATCTGATGAAAAGGGGTAACTTGTATATCCTTTGTTGACATATTGAATCTCAGTAAACTGTGTGCAGGGAATATAAGGGTACCGAATACTTTCGGATTTGATTCTATTTTCGTCCAAGTCATCCCCTCATTTTATGGGGCACACCACCGCTCACGTCTGAAGTGGCTAAAAAATAGGACCATTCCCCAAATTTCGGCTAGCATAAGAAAGGAATGAATAACTTTCAAGCTTAGAGGGAGAACATCTTGCAATCTACAAATAGATTCGTTATAAAATGAGTCTTCACAGGATTTGTACATCCCCCACTTGAACCACTAAAAGGAAAAAACGATATGTCCGAACAACCAGAGTTTCCCAACACCCCGCAGCCGATCATGACAAGAGGGGAATATTGGCCGTCCCAAGCCGTTCTTGAGGAGGAATCCATAGACTTTATCGATTTATTTCTTAAAATTTTTAAATATAAATTTTTTCTTTTAGGAACCTGTTTATTGGCGGGGATGATCACCAGAACATGGTTTCCGATCCAAGCTATTTCTCAAGGTTATGTCGCGCAATCGAGTTTTGAAGGACCAGTGATAAACTTCAGTAAGCATCAATTTGCCGTAAAAACGATTGAAGCTCTTGAATTGATGCCATTCCTCTATAGCGGGACGTTTAACCCCCGTACTGGAGATTTCGGTTTAGAACAAAAACCCACTATTGAGCAAGCGGCTGAGTCTCTAAAAAATGCGATAAGCTTTACGAGGGAGACGGGAACCAAGCTCACAACAATTATCGTAAGTTTTCCTCACTCAGAATTAACGGCAACGATCGCAAATCTTTATCTCGAACACTTTCAAGAAGAAGCAAATGATGCGTTAAAATCCGAGAAGACCGGGATAAGTCCGTTTGTTAATCAAAAATTGCAGACCACTGAAGCAAAAATGCTAGAAACACAAAACCAATTGTTGGAATTTCAGAAAGCGAGTGATCGTGTTAAATATAGGAAGGAAATTCCGTTATTGGAAAAAAGGATTGAAAACTATAATAAGCAGATATTTGACCTTGAGACAAGACGGACTGAGATCATGATGAAGGGCGACTCCCAAAAAACGTTGCAACAATATGATGCTCAGCTTCAGAAAATAAAAATTCAAATTAATGAATTATCGAATGAACTCTATGCCAAGGCACAGAAACTGGATGAATTCGAGCTGCAATATTCGAATCTGACTAAAAATTATGCGCAACTTAAAAAAGATTACGCCGGTTGGCAGCAAATGGAAACAAGTCAAGCATTGGACAAGCTCAAAGACAATGTTCAACTAAAGATTATTGATCTTGCGATAGCGCCGAACGCTCCTGTTTATCAACAATCAGAAAATAAGAAAATAATTTTTATTGCAGGGTTTGTCTCTTTGATTTTGAGCGTCACCTGTGTGCTCTTGTGGGAGTTCTATATTAAAAATAAATAACGCAGCAATAGCTTTCTTTCCAGGAAGAACCTTCACTCCTTGGGAAATACTTCATGATGGAAAAAGTGCTCGCAGCGATAAACGATGGAAGACAGCCAGGCTATGCCGGATTCAATACTGTCGTTTGAAAGGTTTTGAATGACTTTTGTGTATTGAGGACTGAATTTTGAGGCGGATTCCTCTAACCCTTGAGTCAATAGAACAGGGACTTCCCAGATATGATCTTCGTATAAGAGCAGATGCTCTTTCAAATGAGGCCAGTGCAATAGCAGTGTTTTTTGTTCCTCGATGGTTTGCTTGGGAGGCAAAGGTTGTTCACTTAATATCTTGATGGAGCCTTCAAGCGACTCAACATAATGTTCAATGTGTTTAATCCGTTCGTGAATATTCAACTCAATGATTTTCCCCCCTGCCTGGTAGAGCTCACGAAGTTCCAGGTTTGTGGCTAAAGGGCAGCGAACCTTCTGATACCAGTGGTAAAGGGCTGTTAACTGTCCCACAAAGTTGATTTGTTGACCGATAATTTTTTTTGCTCTGCTGTAAACTTGAGGATTATAATCTGTATTTCCCGTAGGAAATCCCTTCCCCAAATTTAATCCTGGTTTTAATTTTCCGCTGACCCGAATTCCTGCCGCTGTATAGGCACCAAAATCGCCCAGGATTGGTCCGATGAAACTGTTATTGCCGCCAATAAACAAGCGATCTTCTTTGAGAAACACTCCATTGGGGACATTCCCTAATAAAGAAGCCGTCGCTTTATCCCCCCTCAATGTAAAGTTAAAATGAACGGTCCCACTTCCCACTTCACTGAAATTTCCCAGCTCAGGCCCTGTTCCTCCTGCCAAGAGAGTGTCACAAAAGTTGATATTACTGCCTAAGGTAACCCAAGGAAACAGGATCGTCATTTTGGTATCTGTATATTGTGCCGTAGAGACATCTTCTTCATACAGTGAGCCTTTACGAGTTCTAAAACCGAATCCCGTTGTGAATTCGTTAACCTGTGTTTCTTTGCCTAAAAAAACGGCTTGTTCAGCGACCCCACTGCCCAAAACTGTTTTCGGCCCCACAATCGTTTGATTTAAGGTCACCGGTCCTAAATTTCCGATCACGGCCTGTGTCCCAACCGTGCTATTTTCTATACAAACAGGGCCGCGCAGCCCTATGACCGCCTCTTGATGAAGGTGCGTGTTTTTACCACTGATTCGACAAGAGGGGTAGAGGACAACTCCTGACGCAATCTGATTTAGCGGAACATCCTGGGTGATGAAAACGTGTTCCGGCGCAGGAATCACCACTCCGTTATTTTGAAGATCACGAAGCGTGTCGCTTGAATAGTAGCTGATAGCGTCTTGGGGCATGAGTTTAGACTCCCTTATAAATGGTTCAGTGAATCAAGTTCTTGCTTGGAAATACCCAGGAAATACAATAACGCGTCCAAGTTGGGTTGGGAGAGACTTCCTGTTGACCGCTCCTGCAGAAAACGCTTGGCGTTAAAAGCGATTCCAAGTCCTGAGGAAGCTAACATATCGAGGTCATTAGCACCATCACCAACCGCAATAATTTGTTCAGGAGTGATATTTTCTGCTTCCGCGATTTGTTTTAGTATTCTAGCCTTCCCTTTGGCATCGACAATGGTACCCAAAACCTTTCCTGTGAGATGCCCCTCTTCAATTTCCAGTGTGTTCGCATAACCATAATCGAGTCGAAAATGATTTCGGATGTGGTCAATAAAAATTGTAAAGCCGCCACTGACAATCCCAATCTTATAACCTAAGACTTTGAGAACTTTCACAAGACGATCAACACCCGGAGTATAGGGGAGGTTTTCGAGGATCGGGGTTAAATCACTGACTTTGACCCCTTTCAGCATCGCAACGCGCCTCCTTAAGGCTTGCTCAAAATCCAATTCTCCATTCATAGCTTGATGAGTTATCGCTTCAACTTCTTTTTCTTTCCCGGCAATCTTGCTGAGTTCGTTAATGATCTCACATTGAATGAAGGTCATATCCGCGTCAAAAACAATCAATCGTTTGTTTTTTCGAAACAAGGTATCAGGTTGAATTGCAAGATCCAGGTGATGTTGAGTTTTAAAGTCCAGCAAGTCCGCAACAAAATGTTGACGATTGATAGGCACTGCTGAACATATTTTGATTTCAAACACGTGCAGGTTTTGATGGTCCAAGGGCCGGATTCCTGTAACTTTTAAGCGTTTATCCAACAAACATCCAAACAGTTGACTGAAAGCGTGCGAAGACACTTCCTGTCCCAAGACGGTTAATATATAACAACTTTCCTTACAGGGGTCACTGATCACAACGTCACGATGAAATTGGACGGCCACCTTTAATTGCAGGGCAAGTTCCTGAATCTGTGCTTCTAGTTCAGGTTTCACCTCATTTTCAAAAATATCCAAAAGGAGAAATAAACAGGTATGTTGATGTAACTCATAGTGATTGAGTTCTAAAATGCGCAGTGGAAACTGTGTCAATAAAAGACTAAGTTTTTCCAACAATTCAGGGTGATCCCCTCCTTGTATAGAAATTAAAAAATAATTATGAAAAGAGGGCATAGTTTACTCATGTATTTGAATTTTGTTAAGAATATTTTAAGTGCACTATAATCGAACTCTTGAAAAACACCAGTATCTCTCTATGATTTTTTTTCATTTTTATTCAGACACGCCTGAACGAGCGATTGAACCAAGCCTTCAATATTTTGCTGTTCCGCAACCAGTGACACAGGAAGTCCATGTTCGCGAACTGTATTTGCGGTGACTTCCCCAATACAGGCAATTTTAGGAGGTAAGTTTTTTAATACGTCCGTTCCTTCGGTTGATAAAAGTGTCATTAAATGACTAACCGTTGATGAACTGGTGAAGGTGATCCAATCAAGCTCCTGATTTTGTAGTTTTTTTATTAACAATGTTGGATCTGCTGAAGGAAGTTCATTGCGATAAACGGGGGTTGGATGCAGGAGGGCCCCTCTCTTTTTCAGGTTATCCTTCAAGGCCTCCCGAGTCACTTCGGCTTGAGGCAGCCACACGTGTTGATTTTCAAAATCAAACGTTTTCAACCGTTCCATCAAGCCTTCACTTTGATAATGATCAGGAACAACATCGGCGATCAGATTAAATTGCTTTAAGTACTGTGCGGTGCTTTCTCCCACACAAGCAATGTGAGCTGGAAAAACGCGCGCATCCTTTTGTAGCTGTTCTAAACGCTGAAAACTTTTTTCAATCCCGTTGAGACTGGTAAAAATGACCCAGTCCATCGTTTTTGCCTGACGAACGACTTCGTCAAAAGCCGCCCAAGAGGTTGGCTCTTGAATAGAGATCGTTGGAAAATGAAAAACATCGCCTCCAAGTTCTTGAAGTTTTTCAGAAAGGGAGGTTCCTGGACCTTCTTCTCGTGTGACTAAAATGCGTTGTTGGTGTAATGGCCGATTTTCAGACCAATTGAAAGTATCATAAAAGCGGCAAACCTCTCCAATAATAGTCAGGACCGGAGGTTCAAAATTTTCCTGTTTAACCTTCGAGACAATAGTGGCTAACGTTCCTTTGAGGGAACGTTGTTGAGGCCAGGTTCCCCATTGAACAACGGCGACCTGTGTTTCTGGATCACGTCCGTGAGCTATGAGGTTATCCACCACTTGGTCCATGGTAGAAAGTCCCATAAGGACCACAATGGTTCCTATCTTGGCGATAGCCTCCCAAGCAATCAATGTTTGGGGTTTTTCAGGGTGTTCCATGCCTGTTAAGAAAACGACATTGGCACTATAGTCACGATGGGTTAGTGGAATTCCGACATAAGCGGGTACCGCAATTGCGGAGGAGACGCCAGGAACAACTTCGAAGGGGATCCCTAATTGAGCAACACGAACTAATTCTTCGCCCCCTCTGCCAAAAATAAAAGGATCACCTCCTTTCAGCCGTACAACAATTTTGTTTTCTTGGGCTTTTTGGACAATCAATTCATTGATTTGAGCTTGAGGAATGGTATGTTGGCCATGACGCTTCCCTGCATTAATGAGTTCTGCGTGGGCAGGAACAAACTTTAAGAAAGAAGAATTTGCCAGATAGTCATAAATGAGAACATCGGCTTGTTGCAGAACAGATTGGGCTTTTATCGTTAATAAACCAGGGTCTCCCGGACCGGCTCCCACTAAATATACTTTACTTCTCTTTGATAACGTATTAGTAAAAAATTGAGTCATAGTTATTTTTATGCTACGAAATATTATAGGATTGGTAAAAACTCATTGAGTCAAGAACACAAAAAGGTTATGGAAATCGAAACGTACTTTTCTCTAATAGGAGGTAAACAAGATGTACCCAAAAATTCATAGACGCGCAAAAGGTGTTGCTCCTGTTGTTTGTAACGGGATCCAGGGACGTTTAGCCGATATTAGTCGAGGAGGAACAGCCTTTACGATTTCTTCCGAAAACGCACAGAAATTTGTGATAGGACAGCGCTGCACTCTATCTATAAAAACACCGCATACATCTGCGAATCCAGAAAAAATAGAACTCCAGTTAAGTGGTGAAATACTTCATATTGACCCTGATACTGAAAAACGTCGAGTTGAAATTCGTATGCAATTCACAGATCTTTCTGATACTCAGAGAGCAGTATTAAATAAAATCATTTTGTTTTTTGTCAGAAACTTTTCGACTTTGTCTCAAATTGAAGAAACTATTGATGCCATACCTCCGAAATCGCTTAAAGTTTTAAATTTACCAGACATTCAATACATCTTCGATTGGGCGATCTCAGATTTTGAAAATTTGCCTCAAGACGCACAACAAGCATTAAAAGATCTTGCACAATCGTTTAATGTTCGATTTAAACTAGTATAGTAAAGTTTTTTGTTAATAATAATGACTATCCATTTTCGTGATTTTCACCGGACGTTTGTTGGGCTCTTCCATCGCGGGAGTCTTGCGTTCCTTCATCACAAAGTAATATAAGAAGTAAAAGAAAACTCCGATTAATAAAGGGCTATAAAGGAGGGCATAAAGCCGGACAACCCATAAAGGGATGCCCACATATTGTGAATAATCGGCACAAACACCTAGAACCCATTTTTTCTTTTTCTTTGGCGTTGAGATTCGCGATCTTTGAAGCAGGCCGATAACGGTCCACAAGCCAAAGATCAGGGCACCTCCTCCGAGGGGAAGAATGAGCGCAGTAAAGAGATTCGTTGTAAACACGGGGTTATACTCCTTCTACCAGTTGACGGTATGCACGGGTAAACCCTTGTCGCTGGAGCTCCTCGTGACTTAGTCCGTAGTGTTGACATAAAATGTTTTGAAGACATGCTGTATCGCAAGCGTAATAATCCTCTGCATGGGCCACCAGCAATTTTTGGAGATCGTACAAGATATGATGATAACGTATTTTTTGGGGAGGGACCCCAAGCGTTAATTGTAAATCCATCTGGTGTTGAAAGGAGGATGACGTGATTATCGAGTTTCAACAAAAATGATAACCCTTACTTGTTTTTCCTGCGAGATACAAGTGACATTTGCTCTAAGAGCTGTTAAAGATAAAGAAAAGGTGTCACAAAGAGACAGGATCGTATTATGAAACAGTCGTTTGAACTAATTGGAATACCTGACAACATCAACGAGTTTATCCAAAAACTCCCGTTGCCTGTTTGTATCATCAGCTTGGAAAAAGAAATTCTTGCTTATAATCGGGCTTTCTTTTTGATGGCGGGTCGGGAAGTGCGTCAGGGCGTACATTACTGTCATGAATTCCTCAATTTTTCCTTTTGTCACGATGGTTGTTTAGCCGACATGGCGACCAAGCTGGGTCGAACTATCAATTGGGACGAGTCTCATGGAAGGCGAAAAAGTAATGAGGAACTCATTGTTCGACCGATGGTCACCCCCTTAGCTGATGAAGTGGGAGCGCCCCAGGGGTATATCCTGCTATTCCAGGACACCACCGATGAAGTTCAGCTTTATCGAAACTTCCGCGCCAATCTTGATCATTTAGAGCGCAAGGTCGCCTTCTTACAAACTTTGAATGATGCGGCTGACGAGTTTAGAAAAGTGACTCAAGTCAATGCCCTGATGCACAAAATTACAGATTTTGTGGTTGAGCACCTTGCGATGGACTGTTGTCAATTCATTCAACACCAGAAAGAAGAGGACACCTATGTCGCGGTCAGTACGTCTCGCAGTTCGGAACCTGATTTTAACGAACAACAAGTACAACAACTGGTGAACACCATCAAAGCGGATATTGGAACACTCCAAAACAGCAATGAACCTTATATGGTTCATCAAGTGGAACCCAACATGATCGATGGCATTGAACAGGGAAGGTCCTTGTTACTACCCATCCGCAGCAACACCCAGGACTACGGTTTTTTAGCAACCTTTCAGTTTCAGAATACCGAGGATATTTCCCAAGAAAAATTGGAGTACCTGGATCTTTTTGGAAAATCCATCGGGCCCTATATCGAAAATAGTCACATCATCTCCAATTTGGAGTCGATCGTGGCAGAACGCACGCGAGAATTGAATAAAGCCCAATCTCAGTTGGTTGAAAGCACAAGGCTTGCGTCTGTCGGTGAAACCGCGGGAATGGTGGCACACGAAGTTTTGAATCCGATGACCGCAGTGTTAGCTAAACTTCAAAAACTTCAAGGAGATGAAGGTCCTATCGCTATGATAAAACTGATTGCGGAAGGTTGGGGCGAGGATTATAGCGGTGGTGGCATTGAGCAATTGATTGAAACCTTGACAGAGAAACCAGAAGATGACGAGGACGCACCTCCTTTGATTGAAGAGGATTTACAAAACCTGAAGGAAAGTGCGGTAGAGTTGAAAAAGGATTTACACTTCATTGAAGCTCAATTAAACCGTATTGTTGGAATTGTTGACAATTTACGCGGCTTGTCGCGCAGTGCGAAGAGCACCGCCATGATTGATGTCACTCAGTCCATTCAAACGGCAGATGGCTTAACAAAAGATGGACTGGCAAAGCACAAAATCGAAATGGTCACAGAGTTCAACCATCGATCCAAAATCAATTGTGATCCTAACGAATTGGTGCAAATCCTCCATAACTTGATTCGAAATGCCATGCAAGCTATTGAACGGAATGGAATCATTACCGTTTCTACTTCTGAAACTGAGCAGAGGTTGGAAATTCGCATAAAAGACAGCGGAAGTGGTATTGCTGAGGAGATTGCGCCTAAAATATTTGAAATGCGATTTACCACCAAACCAGCAAGTGAAGGTACGGGGCTAGGCTTGGGGTTAAGCCGGAGATTGGCACGTCAGGCCTTTGGCGATTTAACCTTGGAAGATCGAGGGGGACAGGACAAAGGACATGGTGCCGTGTTTTTAGTTTGGTTTCCTAAAGCGAGTAACGCTAACTAATTTATCGTTTGGTTGGCCTAATACGCATGGGGGTTGACGAAGCCTTTGAAAATCGTCAAAAATAAGATTCTGATATCCAACCAAACAGACCAATTTTCAATGTAATGCAGATCATGCTCTATTCGTTTTTCTAAAGAGGTATTTCCTCGCCATCCGTTGACTTGAGCCCATCCTGTCATGCCTGCTTTTACTTTGTGACGTAGCATGTAATTGGGGATGTTCTTTTTGAAATCGTTTATAAAAACAGGTCGTTCTGGACGTGGCCCAACCAAGCTCATTTCTCCTTTGATCACGTTGAAAAGTTGAGGCAGTTCATCCAAACTGCTTTTTCGTAAAAAGGCGCCCAACGGTGTGACTCGAGAATCGTTTTTTTGAGCCCAAACCGCTCCGCTTTGGTTTTCCGCGTCAATTTGCATAGAGCGAAATTTTAAAGCATTGAACTTGAGCCCATCAAATCCCATTCGCTCTTGTTTGTATAAAATGGGACCAGGAGCCGTGATTTTGATCAGGAGGCTGATCAAAATCATCACGGGCGAAAACAAAAGGAGCGCCAACATCCCCCCTAAAAAATCAAAGGCACGTTTCAATACCAGATTCCACCCCATCAAAGGACTTTGCGTAATGGTAATGATCGGAATGCCCTCAAAGTCATCAACATCGGTTCGCAGCGTTTTGAAGATTCCAAGATCAGGGATGATTTTTATATCCACCATTTGTTCGGAAAGAACCTCCTTTAAGTAAGGAAGGTGGCTTTGCTCCTGGAATGAAAGGGCAATAAAGACTTGATCAATTTTATGATCTTCAATAGTTTGATGCAGTTGTTCAATAGTCCCCAAATAGGGAATATCCGCAACAGTGTCAGCGGGAGGGGAACCTGTCAATCCCACGACACCTTTCAAAAAAACACCATTCACTTGATAGTGTCTCAGTTTTCGTGTAAAAGCGTTGGCGGTTTCAGAGGTTCCAATCACCAAGATATTCATGATGTGAATCCCGCGTTTGTGAAGCAAGTTCAAGCCCCATTTGACGGTAAGACGAGACCAGATCAAGAGTGCGCTGAAGCAGACAATAAAATAGAGCATGTGAATGCGGGAATACGAAAATTTGCGATAAAAAAACGCAATCGCAAATAAGATGATGAATAACCCGAGGCTACTTTTCGCAAGACAAAAAAGTTCCGACCACATGCGGAAAACGCGTTGGGGACGATAGACCCCCATCATGCTGAAAATGAGTCCCGTCAGGATGACAACAACGCTACCGGCTCTTACATAGGGCAAGTGAGAGGGGATATAGAATGCGACAGGCGTATTGATCCAATAGAACCTTAACCAATAGGCCACATCCCAGGAAATGTATGAGAGAAAAAGATCAGTACCCCATAATAGAGTTAAAGGGATTTGATTATGATGCTTTAACACAAGTCCTCTTTGAAGATGAGTATCATTACTTACTAGAATAAATTCTATTGAGTAATATTTTAATGAAATTTACAAGACAACTATCTACATCAATTGATAATAGGCTTTTCATGAAGGAGTACCGCCTATGTCTTCTTTTCATCCAAACCAAATCCATCGAATTGTTTTTGATCTGAACAGCATTGGAAAATCTTTTAAGCCTGAGGATTGGGCCTCTTTTGAAGAAAGTATTCGAATTTTAAGTGATCGGGACTTTAAAGTGATCTTGATTTCCAAAAGTGAGCTTCCTTTTGATCCAAAAAAATACACTGAAATTTCAGTATTAAATGAAAAAACGCTGGAGGTCTTGCCTCAGAATATGTCGCTGTTATCTCAAGACGTGTTTTGGGTTTCAGACGAACATGAGGTTCAATCAGCGCTGTCGGAGCATCGTCAATTTTTTGCGGGGGGGACCTCAACGGCCGTTCATTATGGAGGAAAGCAATATCAATACCTGCGGGATCTGATATTTATTTTTAATCCCAGTGAAATTTCTGCACAAAATATTGCAGACTCGATTCTCAAAGCCAAAGATAACGCTCCTAAAGAACCCTTTATTGTTGGAGTGGGTGGTCCTGAAGAATGTGGGCATGAATTTTTCATAGAACACCTCACCGAGGCGATTGAGAATCGAGGCGTGATTACCGTGGGCATGGATTTAAATGAGGTATTGGGGAACGAATTTCTGGTTCAATCTCAAGGAACCAATTATTGGCGTTCTTCCGAAATCGGGAATTGGATTCTTGACGTGATTGTTCTGCCTTACCTTCGGGGAGAACGTGTCTATATCGAAAAACCACCAGAATTCATTGAACTCTATGAAATCACACTCTTTCCTTTTTTCCTTGCGCCTGAAATGGTGCTCCTGCTCTGGGGAACCACTCTTTTTCTACCTGAATTTGAACGATTTGATGCCCACATTCTGCTGGAACTCTCTCCCAAATCCGCGACAGCACGTCTATTTGGTCTGGATGATCGTGAAGATTTTGATTCTCAATTTATTGAGGACTACGAAAAAAAAGAAGGGAAACTTTACCGAGAGTATCTGGACAAATATCACGTACAAGATCGTATCAACTATCGGGTTGATTTTAATAATTTTCATGCGTTTCGACTAAAGTAAGCTTAAGTATTTTTATGAATAAACAGGCCGATTTATTACAAGCACTGAAACCGTATCTGGGACTCCTTCTCCTGACTGGATTTTCTTACTTTCCGGTCTATCAAGCGGGGATTATTTGGGATGACCATAAATACGTTTTTTTAAACTCCCTGGTTACCAACCCTGACGGGTTATGGCAAATTTGGAGTACGATCCAGCAAAATGTACGTTATTATCCACTCACCCAAAGCACTTTTTGGCTGGAATACCAACTTTGGGGGAATCATCCCCTGGGATATCACCTCGTTAACGTCCTTATCCAAGCCTTGAATGCCTGTCTTCTTTACAAGGTACTTCAAACACTCCAGCTCAAGGCCGCATGGTGGATTTCGCTGATCTTTGGGATTCATCCGGTTAATGTTGAATCTGTTGCCTGGATTAGTGAACTTAAGAATGTTCTGGCTATGCTTTTCATCATTTTGGCGTTTTGGAGGTATTGGCAGTTTGAGCTACAGGGTAAAAGCCGGGACTATTGGCAAGCCTTACTTTATTTCATGCTTTCCACTTTAGCAAAAAGTGCGACATGCATTTTCCCTTTGTTGCTGGTCATTCTGCTATTTTGGAAAGAAAGAAAAATCACTGTTCGAAAAGTATTAGCGTTGGCTCCCCTTTTTCTTTGGGGTTTGGCCATTGGCCTATTCACGGTGCTGGCGACACAAATGATGGATATTCCGACACCAGAACAAAGTTGGTTGCAAAAAATCATGTTAGCCTCTAATGCGTATTGGTTTTATTTTATTAAAGTGCTTTGGCCTCACCCTTTAATGGCTATTTATCCTAAATGGCCGTTAAGTTTTGTAGATTGGACTTCTCTAAAACCTGTCTTCCTCCTTACGATGTTATTTGGTGTTGGATTATGGAGCTGGCGACACCAGCGGAGGGGACTTTTGTGTGGACTTGCGTTCTTTGGGGTCTCCATTTTCCCCGTTCTTGGCTTTTTCAATGTTTCGATGTTTGATGTGATTTATGTTGCAGATCATTACCAATATTTTGCGGTTCCTGTTGTTTTGATTTTGTCTATTTCGGGGGGAAGAACCTATTGGTTGAAATTAGAAAAAATAAATAAAAAATGGAGTGTACCGCTACAGACGACAGGACGTTTTTTAGGCGTTGGCGTCGTGATCCTATGCATGGTGTTAACGATACAACACAGTAGGATTTATCGAAACGAAATTTCCTTATATAGTGCGTCTTTGGAAAATAATCCGGAATCTCCCTATCCTTATTTCGTATTGACAGGAGCGTTTTTAGCCAGAGGACAAATCGAGCCTGCGCTTCAGGTTGCTCGCACCTGTGTGCAAATGGCAAAGGCTCCTTATGACAAATTGCTTCGTCCCTATTATCGGGTAACAGACGCCTTAGTCAGTCAACAAAACTATGAACAGGCCATTCAAATCTATTCAGAAATGATTGATTTGGGTCTTCCCCCCTCTTACGCACCCTTTGGACAAATAGGGATCGCGCATTTCCAATTGGCTCAGTATGAACAAGCCATTTTCAATTTTTCTAAATCCATTGAAAACCAGAACCAACAAGATTTTGTTTACTATCATCGTGGTATGAGCTATTTACTCTTGAAACGATATTCCTTTGCGTTGGATGATTTTAACAATGCGCTGGCTCTGAATCCTTTGAACCTGCCTGCACGTCGAGCTCGTTTACAGGTTTATCAAAGAGTCGGATTTCCAGCATCGAGCAAAGAGCGTGTTCCCTATAAGGTGCCAAAGCTAGGCTTAACAGGACTCAATCAATGGAAAGGACCGAAATGAATCAGGCTTCAGTATTGGATAAAGAATTGACGTTACCGTGTGGAGCAAAAGTGAATAATCGCTTTATGAAATCTGCGATGAGTGAGGTTTTAGGCGCGCCCAATTATGCGCCAACCCCGGCCTTAGAAAAACTTTATAAACGTTGGTCTGAAGGAGGCGCCGGTCTCCTGGTCACCGGAAATGTGATGGTTGATGCCCGATATTTGGGAGAGCCTGGAAATGTGGTGATTGAGGATGAACAGCATTTTTCTGAATTAAAACGTTGGGCTAGCGCAGGAACGGTCAATGGAAATCATTTGTGGATGCAAATCAATCATCCTGGAAAACAAGTTCCGAATATTTTATCAAGAGAACCTGTTGCCCCTTCAGCGATTCCTCTCAAGTTACCGATGTTTAACAAACCCAGAGCCTTAACCCATGATGAAATACTGGAAATCATTGAACGCTTTGGAACAACAGCCGCCATTGCGAAAAAATCGGGTTTTACGGGCGTTCAGATTCATGGAGCCCATGGGTATTTGGTCAGTCAATTTTTGTCTCCGCATCACAATCAACGGCAGGATCAATGGGGCGGAAGTATCCAAAACCGGATGCGCTTTTTATCAGAAATATATCGCACTATCCGTAACGCTGTAGGAACGGATTATCCCGTAGGCTTAAAATTGAACTCCGCCGATTTTCAAAGAGGAGGGTTTACTGAAGAAGAGTCCTTTCAAGTCATTGAAACCATTTCCAATGCTGGTATTGATTTGATCGAAATCTCAGGTGGCACTTATGAAGTTCCCGCAATGATGAATGGAAATCAAGTTGCGGAAAGCACACGTCAGCGTGAAGCCTATTTCCTGAGTTTTGCGGAAAAAATCCGCAAGGTGGTCCCTGTGCCAATTGCTGTTACAGGCGGATTTCGCACAGCCTCAGGCATGATGCACGCGGTTGAAAGCGGCGCAACCGATTTAGTCGGGCTGGCACGTCCTTTTGCGCTAACACCCGATTTACCCAATCGTGTCTTACAAGGTGAGAACTTCCAAAGTCCTGTGAATGCACAAATAACCACTGGATTCCGAATGCTCGATAAAGCCTTTATGTTAGACCTGACTTGGTATGAACAACAATTCGCGTTGATGGCCAAAGGCAAAGACCCAGACACCGACTTAAATCCCTGGATGGCGGCAGCCAGCGCAATGCTGAGTTTGAATTGGAGAAATCTGCGACGCAGACGAGCCTAGGAAGGCACACAGAGAAGAACCTAATATTTTTTTCTCAGGCAAAATTGTAATGAAGAAGATTTCTTTATCATCTTGGTATTTCACTTGCTTTCAGAAGAAGAATACGGCATACAGTAACGTGAAAACATTGGTGAAAATATTTTTAGAAACACGCTCCAAATGAGAGGTGACATGGGTTCCACAAGAGATGACTTGATTAAGCATGCCCGTTTACATGAGGGAAAATCAAACTATGAAGAAGCTCTATCATTTTATCAACAAATCTTGGAGCAAGATCGACAAAGTCTGGGTGAATCCCATCACACGATTGCTGATGATTTAGATAAAATGGCACTGCTGCAGCAGTCATTGGCCAAATATTCAGAGGCGGAGCAAACATTTAAATCGGCCTTGGCCATTGATAAATCAGCGTTTTCTGAAGAGCATCCTCAATATACCTTGCATTTGGCTCACCTCGCCTCACTCTATGATACCATGGGACATCACGACCAAGCGTTCCCGTTGTATCAGCAAATACGGGAAGTTGAGGAAAAAACATTAGATCCCAAGCATCCTTATTTTTCAGTTCATTTACAAAATCTGGCCTTTGTTCACGAGTCTTTGGGGGATTATGATCAAGCGCTTGAACTCTATGATAAAGTTTTAGAATTAACCGCACACAGTTCAGGAAAGGATTCTGCTGAATATGCTGTTTTTTTAAACAATCAGGCTAATTTATACAGGGAGATTGGGGAACTTCAAAAGGCGATTCCCCTGTATGAAACCGCATTGGCGATTGACAAAAAGATTTATGGAGAAAAACATTCTCAATATGCCGCGCATTTGAATAACCTTGCCAATGTTTATGAGGCGATGGGGCTCTATGAAAAAGCGTTGGAACTTTATGAAAAAGCGTTGGAGATTGCCGCTGAAGTTGTTGGAAAAGAACATCCTAACTATGCCGCATGTATCAATAACTTGGCCAATTTATACGAATCCATTGGCTCCTATGAAGAAGCCCTGGCCTTGTATCAATTAACCCTGGAAATTGATGAAAAAACGATAGGAGAAACGCACCCCACCTATGCGATTCATTTAAGTAATCTCGCCTCCTTATATGAATCCATGGAAGATTATGATAAAGCCCTGCCCCTTGCGCAAAAAGCAATGGTTACCGCATGTAATGCATTAGGAACGGAACATCCTGATATCGCCAGCTACTTAAATAATTTGGCGCTTCTCCATACGGCCATGGGAGAGTATCAGGAATCCCTTACTCTTTATCAACAAACACTGGCGTTAGACCGTAAGTTGCTGGGAGAAGATCATCCCAGTTACGCCATTCATCTCAACAATTTAGCGTCTTTGTACGAAGCGATGGACGATCCCGAGCAAGCGTTTGAACTCTACGAACAGGCCCTTGAAATTGATCGTAACCGTCTAGGGGAAGACCATCCGCAGTTTGCGGTGCATTTACAGAATATAGCGGCTTGGTATGAGGTGAATGATTCTGCGGATAAAGCGATTGCCCTCTATCAAACGGTCCGCAACATCTACGAAAAAACGTTGGGTATTGAACATCCTCGTTGTCTCGCAATACAAGAGCAAATTGAAAGTTTAAAATCAGAAAATATTGATTGGAATGATATTTCATAAAAAAGTTACCAACCGTTACAGGAAAAAATCATGACCTCACAGATCCATCCAACCGCAATTGTCAGCGAATCCGCCGTCATTGGAAAACATGTTTCTATTGGCCCTTATGCTTTAATTGGTCCTGATGTTACCTTGGGAGACGGATGTCAGATTGACCGTGGTGTTATCGTTCAAGGGCACGTTACCTTGGGAGAAGCCGTAAAAATAGGACCTTATTCCGCGTTAGGGCTCCCCAGTCATATTGTGAATGATCAAGAAGGTGATGCCCATGAACTTGAAGGGGAAATCCATATAGGAAAAGGGAATCATCTTGAGAATCATATCACGATTAAAGGGAAAACGACGATTGGAGAGGGAAACTTGATTGGCGCTTATTGCACCATTGGTTTTCCCGCACAAGACTCAAGTCATACCAAAGCCATCACTTATGTGGAGATAGGAAACCATAATCAGCTCAGGGAGTATGTTTCCATTCAATGTGGCTCCATCAAAGGCGGGGGCGTGACCCGCATTGGAAATGACAATATTTTGTTGGTTTATTCTCATATTGGACATGATGCTCAAGTAGGAGATCATTGTGCCTTTTCCAATTCGACGAACCTCGCGGGGCATGTGGAAATTGGCTCACATGTGGTGACAGGCGGATTTGCGTGTTTTCATCAATTTTGTAAAGTTGGTGATTACAGTATGATCGGAGGAATGAGTGGTGTCTATCAGGATGCCGCGCCTTACATGTTATGCACAGGGCATCGGGCAACAGTTTACGGGATTAATTTGGTTGGGTTGAAACGTAACGGTTTTAATTCAGAAGAAATTCAGATGGTTCAACAAATTTATAACATTTTTTTCACCCAAAGCCTTCCACCTGTTGTTGCCAAACGAATGCTGATTGAGAAAATTCCAGATGGTCCCATTTTGAAAAGGTTTATTGATTTTCTTGAAAATTCAGGACGTGGGCTCATGCCTAAAGAAATTCCAACATGAGTGCACTGGTCCTTTCACCTTGCCCACGCAAGCTTGAACTCAAAGGAACACAGGCTGTACTGACTTCAATGATCCAGATCTGTTGTTATGGTCCGTCTTCCTCACTTTGGGCACTGGCGCAGCAACTGCAAGGTGACCTTCGCTCCCTGGTTCATTGTGATGCTGAAATTCGATTTGTGTCAAAACCTGAGGTTCCCCAGAAACTTGGAAATTCATCAAGTGCTTCTTACCCCATTGTTATTGAACTTCAAGCAACAGTTTCGACCCGCTCCTGTTTGATCACTCAGGGATACCATCTGAGTATCACAGAACGTGAAATCCATTTGGTTGCTGAGGCAACCGTTGGGATCTTTTATGGCTTGATGACCCTTCGACAGTTATTGCGTCAATGTTCCTGTCACCTTCCATGTCTTGAAATTGAAGATTATCCTGATTTTCCCACACGCGGCGTTATGCTGGACATCAGCCGTGATAAGGTTCCAAAACTTCAAACCCTTTTTGCTTTGCTTGATTTATTTGCCGAGTGGAAAATTAATCATCTCCAGCTTTATATAGAGCATACCTTTGCTTACCGTCAACACCGTGACGTCTGGGCCCAAGCCAGTCCTTATACCAGTGAAGATATCTTAACCATTGATCACTATTGCCAACAGCGATTTATAGACTTGGTGCCAAACCAGAACTCTTTCGGACACTTACACCGATGGTTGACCTTGCCTCAATATCGCCATTTGGCAGAGTGTCCTGAGGGCTTTAGATGGCCTTGGGGTGAATGGAACGCGTTTCCTTTCAGTTTGTGTCCGACACTGCCTGAAAGTTTGGACTTGCTGGAGGAGTGGTATTCCGAATTACTGCCTAATTTCCAAAGCCCCTATTTCAACGTGGGATGTGACGAAACTTTTGACTTGGGTCAGGGGCGGAGCAAAGACGCTTGTGATGCTTATGGAAAAGGCAAGGTCTACCTGGATTTTTTGTTAAAAATTCATAAACGAGTGGACTCACATCATCGTCAGATGATGTTCTGGGGCGATATTATTTTAGAACATCCGGAGTATGTTTCTGAACTTCCCAAAGAGGTCATTGCCTTGGCATGGGGCTATGAGGCAAATCATCCTTTTGATGAACAGGGCGCAAAATTTGCTGACGCGGGCATTCCGTTTTATGTTTGTCCTGGAACCTCTTCCTGGAATAGCATTGCGGGGAGAACCGCAAATTGTATTGAAAACCTGCGACAGGCGGCAGCTAACGGTCTCAAACACGGAGCTTCGGGATATCTCATTACCGACTGGGGTGACCGTGGACATTGGCAACCTCTGCCTGTAAGCTATCCTGGATTTTTAGCGGGAGCCTCTTTTTCCTGGTGCCTGGAAAGCAATCAGCATCTCGCCCTCTCCCAGGCATTAGACCAGCACGTATTTTGGGATCAAGCCAAAAAAATGGGGACCTTCTGCTTGGATTTGGGTAATGTGTACCAGATCCCTAATGCGTTGATGGCTAATAACAGTATTTTGTTTCAGCTTCTCTTTCGAGAAGCCTCCCATAAAGTGTTTGAAAAAGTGACAGTAGCTCACCTACACGAAACGGAAAATAAGTTACACAATTTACTCGTTGAACTGTCGCAAACACAATTACAGTGTTACAACCCACGTTGGGTGCATCAGGAGTTTGAAAATGTAATCCAAATGTTGATTCATAGTTGCCACCGGGGAATTGCTGTGCTACAGAGTCAATTAGAGGACCGTTCTACTCAGGACAAGCTTGCTCAAGAAATGCGATTGATCTTGGGGCTCTTTCAACAAGTGTGGCTTTTTCGTAATCGTGAGGGCGGACTGCAAGACAGTCTGAAGGTCTTACAGCAGCGACTGTCGGAATATGGTTTGAAGGGTAATGAAAGCAAAAGGGTTTTTTAAGTTATTGCATCTCTTGATATAAAACGGTAAAATCAACTTAACCTGTTCATTCTAATAAGGAGGCCGCATGAGTCAACTGAGGTATCGTTTAAAAGGGTTTTCGCTTGTTGAAATAATGATTGCACTGGCGGTCATTGGGATTATGAGTGGTGTTGGCGCAACGTTGGTTACCAAAAATATTGAAAGAGGACGTGTCACCACAGCTCAAGGGGATACCCGTTCTATCATGATGGCTGTGGAAATGTTTCATTCCAACACCAAACGCTACCCTGGCATTTACAAGGCCAGAGCCGGGACAATTGGTGCCTTGGCTTCAGGAATAACAGGGGTTTCAACGGTATTTGGTTTTGCCTCTCAAGGGCTGAGAGATTTTTTAATTACGGATCCCACGACCGCACCTATCGCGAACGCAAATTATAAGAACTGGAAAGGGCCGTATCTGGATGAAGATCGTCTCGATCCATGGGGTAATTCATACCTGGTCTTTCTTAAGGCGTTCACCTGTGAAAGTGGAACTCCTAACACCTATGGGTGGGTGATATCAAGTGGTTCTGATGGGATTCTTCAAACAGGGGTCGGTGACAGCAAAATCGCGACAACGTCTCTTGACTCCCTTGATTTAGGCAAACGCATGTATGCTTCTAAATGTTAGAGGGAAAATTTGTAGGTTTGACAAAACTCAGGAATATCATGTGCTTTTTCAGAAGCGGCTGCCTTATTAACAATGCCTATTGTGCGACAGAGCCTGACTGTCGGGGTATTATTAAAACGATTTCACCGAAAAGGAGACTATGAATCTTATTCGTAAAAAGCTGAAAGCATTTTCTATGGTAGAGATCTTAACGGTCTTAGGGATCATGTCATTACTTACCGCGGCATTGCTGCCGTTAGCGGGTAGAAATATCGAAGAGGCAAATATCACCAAGGCGGGGCAGGAAGCAAAGGGTTTAGGGAGTGCTGTGATGAGTTTTAATAAGGATGTGGGATGGTGGCCTTATGTCGATAATAGTGGTATCTACATGAATAACACGAAAGTGATTGATGCCTTATTGAGCGGTCCAGGTTCCAACTCTGGGGCACGACAATCCATTCAATACCATTTGATCGAAGCTGACAGCCGCTATGCCGCCAGCTTATTTAAAGGCCCGTATGTCTCTTCAACATTTCTTGATCCTTGGGATAAGGATTACGAAGTGTTTGTGCGTGGATTTTGTCCTACAGCCGTTACTGATAAATATATTTGGGTTCTTTCCGGTGGTGAAGACGGTGTTCAAACAAAGGTTTCGAACTCTAATCTGGATAGTACGGATTATGGATTCTTGTTATTCTCCAACCCGAGTGCCACTTGTCGATAACAATGGGTGCGAAACTCACTTCGTTCCAGAAACACAAACCCGTTTTGTTCGTAACTTTTTATTTGTAAAGCATGAGGAGAATTTATGAAAGTTTTGCGATCACGATTTCTGAAAACTTTTAAGTCTTTTGGATTTTCTTTAATGGAAGTTGTCATTGCCATTGGAGTCATGGGGATTCTAGGGTCGGTCGTTGTCCCTGTTGCTATTGATACCATGGAAAGAACCCGGCAGACGGCAGCCACATCGGATACTCAGGCGATTGCCAGAGCCATCATGGCCTACTTTGATGATGTCAAACAAAGTTTCAAAAATGTGACAGGAGGTGCGGCGAAGGGGTTACGCAGTGAACCGCCAGTGGCAGTGAAAGTCCTTGAGGTAAGTAAAATCGCGGCGGCCACTATTCCGGCAAATTATGCCAACCCCTCCTCAACCGCAAATTGGGACTCTATCGCGTCACATCTAATTACGAACTCTGTGGGACAGGATATTCCTGCGGATGCCTATGGCACAGGATTTAGAGGTCCCTACTTACCCAACATTCCAATAGACCCCTGGAAAGCCCGATACTTTATTATGGGGAATTTTACTTATGACAATTTAAGTGCGCCTCTGATTGTGATCTCAGCAGGAACCGATCGGGTCATCCAAACAAGTCACAGCGACACCAATAACTATGCTGCCGGTAATAACGATATTGTTCAGCTAGTTAAAGGGTTCTAGAATCTACTTGAACGCCCGTCTTCGTGAATGGGGTTGTGAATCAAGACACAGGAATTTGACAGGGACAAAAAAGGAACTGTTATCGAAATCGCCAGGAACAATATGACTGTAGTTCTTGTTGCTGTGAACAACCCAATCAAAATAATCGGAGATGGTTTCTAATGTGGGCATCGGTTGTTTTCTTTTTTTACGAAAATGTAAGGAAGGAACAATCGGATAACCCGCTTTGTGAAATCCATGAGCAATCATTCCTGAACAAATGTAGTACTTTTCAAACTTCGTGGTACCCCCAATATAGACCTGAACATCGGGACGAAATTTAACATAGATATACTTGAACAATAGGTTCTCGATATTTTTTACATCATACTTGGGCTGTTGCTTTAAAGTTTCCTTCACATGTTCCAAGAGGATTTCTTTGCCCTTTTCTGTCATCATGACAGGACGACAAATGCGAATATCCAAATGAATATACCTATCGATGGAGCTTTGTAAAACTCCTCCCGGTTCAGATTCAACAATATCACCGTTCCCCATGTAAATGGCGGCATGACTATACGCCGAGTGTGTCAGGGTTTGAATGATTCTGCTAATGCGTTGATTGCCACGAATCAAAATCACATCGCCAGGTTGTGCGGCTTCCATAAATCGTTTTTTTTTATAAACCAGAAACAAACTTTCTTCAACACGTGTTCCATTCAGGGTTTGCAAAGGTTCTTCATACACGGGTAATTCTGTCAGAAGATACGCTAACAATATATTGTAAACGGCGTCTCTGGTAGCTTTGGGGGAAAGCGCCTTGCCAATAGTGTTCACTGCGGCGAATATCCGAAAAATCACCCTGTCCAGAAAGGTACTGTAGCCTTCAAACAATTGACGGGAAAAAAAGCGACGGGTTTTTCGTACCAATCGATAATAAATTCCTTTTGTATATTTGATTTTTTCTTTACTCAAAATCATAGCGTTTTTTAAAAACTGAAAATATTAAGGGAACAGGGAGTCTCCGCATTCTAATAAATGGGGCTCTGCTCTTCTGGAGGTCTTGTTTTCCAGCGACGATGCATCCAGAAATACTGTTCTGGATATTGACGAATTGTTGCTTCCAAAACAGAGGAAACCGCTTGAGAAAGGCCATGCAAATCTTGTTCTTTTTCACCCGTAATCGCGTAATTGATTCTTTCAAAATCCATAACCAGGTGATCCTCTCTATAAAGGCAGGAAACAAAAACGACAGGACATTGGCGCAAGTAATAAAACAAAGCCAAGCCCTTGCTCATTGAGGCTTGCTTGCTAAAAAAGTCCACAAATAAGCCTGATTTTCGATTATTTTGATCTACCAACATACATATCATCTGATTTTTGGATAAGGCCCGTCCCAAGTGGAGGGCTGAGGATTTTGCTTTGCCAATGGTGGGGATTCCAAACATCTGACGAACTTTGTTATGATGCTCATCAACGAGTTGATTGGATTGTTCTCCCACGTACATGGTGACAGGGTACCCCTGTTCCGCAAGAGTTGGCGCAATCATCTCCCACTGTCCCAAATGACCGCTAACGAGTAAGATGCCTTTATTTTCGGCAAGTGCGTCATCCAGGATTGATGAATTCTTGATTTGCATGGATTTTCCGGTTTTCCCCTTTTGATGATCTAAACGCAGGAGATCAAAAGTAAAGCGGGAAGCCCAATGGTAATTAGCTTTTGCTATTCTTTTCTTCTCGGCCTCCGAATATTGAGGAAAGGCAATCTCCAAGTTAAGACGAACGATTCTCCGACAAATCCTTAAAACATGGAAGAGGAGTAAATACAGGGTCTGTCGATAAATTTTGAGTTGAAACTCAGAGGCGTTTAATGACAACTTTTTAAGTACTGAAAAAATTGCGTACTCTATTCGATGTCTTAACGAAACAGGTGGTGATGATTCCATAACACTCATTCTAGGGTATGGTTTTATTGAAATCAGCACCCTTCGCTTTAAGCTGATTCGCTTTGTGCTGTAAGATACTGACAAAACCGATTAAAGATTCATCATTCAAAAAGTCAAATTGATCCTGCGGCAAGCTTTCAATGACTTTCAAATAAGCATGAACCATTAACGCTTCCAGTTGGGGTTTGTTGCGAAAGTGTTCAAGCTGAACTTCTTTGAAACGCACCACATTCTCACCGATTCGAAACGCTTTTAAATAACTTGTCGAATTGGTTCTGAACAGGATTTTTGCCAAATCGCCACCAAGAAATAAGCGGAAATAAGCGGTCTTGCCTCCCTGAAGTTTTCCAATATTGGGACTTTGTCCCATATTCGTATTTCCCAAGGTCAAAATAATACTGTCTGTGATTTTAAGATAGAGTAAATCTTCTGTAAAGGCGGAGACATTGCCTCCGACAGAAATCTTTTTTGTGACATACTCAACCATCTTTTCGTAAGTTCGCAAAATAGCCATCGTGGCATTGGAAAATTTATTATAATATTTGTTGATAGGAAGGTTTTTCTCATTGGTGATGTTGAAAAAATTCACTATGTATTCTTGTTCGGTAGGAGCAACAGCCGCCGTATCGTCGGAATCCTTAAACGCTCTATCCTGGCGTTGTCCTTTTACCGGTTCCAGCACTTCCCCTTTTCTTAAAGGAAAGCAGGGTTCCAGCAAAACACCAGAGTGCAAAACCTCGAACACCGGGGGGGGAGGGGGTTCAGGTTCTGCGGATTCAATGTTGATAGGTTCCTCCTCTGGCTCTGTTTCGGACTGCTTAGCTTTTGAGGCTTCCACCGCATCTTGTTGTTTTTTAACAATATGAGTAAAGACTTCAACCACTTTTTTGAGTGAAAGGAGCATCCCTTGAAAGTGTTTGGCTTTGGAAGGATCTTTCTTGGCTTCTTCCATTTTTTGCGAAACCTGAGCAACCATGTTCTGTTTATCCCAAGAAATGTCTCCGCCTGAAGACAACGCTTGTGCGGCCATAGGGAGTCCCTTGCCTAACAGGTGATCATCTTTATAGCGAGTGTATATTCTGAGCAGCAGCTCATAAAAACTGGCTTCCTCCAGCCCGGACAAGGCCTCACATTCAGCCGCAATAACCTCATTGTCTATTAAACGTTCTCTAATTTTTAGGGCATTAAGGGTATCTTCAGAAAGATCCAGAGGTGTAAACTTTTTATAAATCCCTGATTTGCCCGCTTGATAGAAGACTTCGCGATGCTCTTTGTCATATTCTCTCAGGGTAAATACCAGCCAATCCATCATGTATTGACGTTTAATATGTTGGAACATGAAAAGTTCCGGATGCAGGAATGATTGTTGAATCACGTTAGTCAGACTTTTAACAAGGGTCGGATACTGATCCAGAAGAACTGTTTCAAACAAATCTCCTTTGGAATGACGCATGGTAAGAATCAAAGCTTCATAAAACCTTTTTCGGTCGAAAGCCATTTTTGCTTGAGAGGGCAAGGCTATATTCAGGTCAGAAAAAACGTTAAGACAGGCGATACTGACGTCTCTCACCAGAAAAAACATCCCTTTAAGTAAACTTTCTTTATAGGAATAGCTTTTAGAAAGCTTCAGTGTTTTCTTTTGGAATTCAGGATAGGTACGAGCAAAATCAGGATATTCGTTCATGTACTTTTCAATAAATTGATCATTCGCTGAAATTTTACGAACAGTATCTTGGGTTTTGATGAGTTTTGCGACTTGTGTTCGGAAAATAATTTCTTTTTCATACTTGTTCCTGCCGGCGCCAAAAAAACGGATCAATTCTATGAAAGAAACGGGACTGAACATAAATCCATAACTTTGACAAAACCAACCTTGTGGATTCCCATAAAGGAGAGAGGCCGGATGCTCGTCTTCTGAAATTTTTTTTTGAAATTCATCGGCTTGAGCAAAAACCTGAGCCATCAACGTCAAACTGATGTTATCAAAAAAAGGAGTTGTTTTTTCTTCTCCTTCTTGAACGATCATGAGTTGTTCCAATAGTTTTTTACGTAACTCAGGCGTAAGGTATTGGCGTATTTCCTCTCCGCGCTCCACAGCGGCCATTTGCTGTTCGACATACTGAAGGAGTAGTTGATCAAAAGTAATAGCTTTTTCCGCAGTTGACATGGGACTCAATTCCTTTGAAAAAATTAGGGTCTTTAAACTTATGCTTTTTTAACATAATAGGTAAGGTCTCTTCCTAGCAAACAATAGAACTGGTAACACTCTAACCTATCAAGAGTCAAAACATATCCTGTTTTGCTCTAACGAATTTTACTATATATTATGGGGGAAGTCATAAAAATGGAATATATTTTGCGTGAATTAAGAAATACATTGCAAAACACCATCTAACTTGTTATGCAGTGGGGAGTAATTGAATCACTTCGAATTGAAGTAGAAGTTTCACTTTCTTGTTGTTGGTGCATAAGCTTATGAAAGAATTTTCGATCATATTTCTTAAAAACCCCAATGCTGTAGTTTATCATTTTTCTGTCGGTTCCAAACTTGTTTACGGCGTGATTGCTTGTGTTTTATCAGGATTTATCGCATTAGGTTGCTTATACTACTCCCAGCATCAAAAAATCATTCAACAACAGCAGATGATTGCGGAACAGGATACAGCGAAGGCGACACTTCGCCAAGAGATAGGCTTATTTTCTGATAAAGAAGAACGCATTGCGTTTTTAGAAGATTATGTTGAGGAACTCAAAGAATCTGCCAATAATAGCGAAACGGCACTGAAAAAACATATTGCTCTGACCAAAACGAACATCGATAAACTCAAAGAACTCCACGACTATATTTGTGATACTTTAGCAGCAGAGTGTTTGTCAAACACTTATGATCCTCATCATCCCCATCAAGCCGTATCCTGGATGGAATTGCTCTCCCATAATTTTCAACAATTTGACCGTGTTCTGAAACAATTTAACTCCAGAAAAGTCACGTATGAGGAACAAGCGTCTTTAATCAAACAACTTCGTTTAAAAATTTCAGAAATGGAACGGGAATTGGAAGGAAATTTACAGCTTGTAAAAGCTAAAGGTCAAACGGTAGATTTACTTTCAGAAAAAATACAAGAGGTTACAGGAATCAAGGTCGTTCCGCAAAAATCACATGGGTTGATGAAAGTTCCTGGAAAAACCGGGAGAGGGGGCCCCACATTACAAGACCGTTTAGCCATTGAATCGGAGGACTCTCTGATTTACTCAGGATATCTTCGGCAATTGATGCAGGATACTTCCTCCTACTATGAAGATGCCGTACGTCAGTATGAAAAGATAGCGTTTTCTATTGAGGAAAATCGGGCCTTATGGAGAAACACACCAACCATTCTACCTGTAAAAAGCCTTTTTATTTCCGATGATTTTGGAATGCGGATTGATCCTTTTACCGCTGAACTTGCTTTTCACTCAGGAACCGATTTTGTGGCCCAGAGAGGAGCTATCGTTTACGCGACTGCGGATGGTGTGGTTCATCGGGCAAAACGTCAATCAGGCTACGGTTTATTCATAGAAATCCGGCATGGACAAGGATTTCATCCTAAGAAAGATAAAATGCGTTATGCCACCCGATATGCTCATCTCTCTGAGATAAAAGTTAAAAAAGATGACAATGTCAAACGTGGGGATGTGATTGCGCTTGCGGGAAGTACGGGAAGGAGTACAGGTCCGCATCTGCATTATGAAATAATTATCAACGGGCGTGCTGCTGATCCAATGACCTTTCTTTCTCATTATGTCACGGATAACCCCCAATTTTATCGTCGAAAGTGAGAACTTGTGTCTGCTAAAAAATACGCTTCATTACCTGTAATCAAAGGGCCAAGTCATCTTGGTGAAGATTTAAAGATAGAAGGACAAGTCCAATGCAGCGGAACACTTTATATCAATGGTTACATTGATGGAAGCATTGTTGGGGACAGTGAAATTCTGATTGGTCAATCAGGATCAGTCCATGGAACCCTGGAAGGAAAAACGGTTATCGTTGGAGGTTCCGTTGAAGGAAACCTGATCATCAATCATCAGTTGGAAGTGCTTCAAGCTGGTAAAATTCGGGGGGGTATTTTGATACCTCCTGGAAGCATTGTCATTCATGAAGGGGCTGTTTTGGAAGGAGAGTGTCACACTCTTCCGACCAACAAAATTAAGAAGTGACATCGCTTACTTATCCTTTCGCCTTCCTCATTTTTTCCACACCTCATGTTTTTTCGGATGTTGGTAGTCGGTAATTTTATATTAAATTCAAACAGGACTTTATGGAACGTTACCAAGCACGTGGAGTTTCCGCAAAAAAAGAAGACGTGCATGCGGCCATTGATCAGGTGGACAAAGGGTTATTTCCCACAGCTTTTTGCAAAATTGTCCCTGATTTTTTGGGGCATGATGAAAACTATTGCTGTATTATGCATGCTGATGGTGCAGGCACCAAATCTTCTCTGGCCTATCTTTACTATAGGGAGACAGGGGATCTATCTGTTTTTGAAGGAATTGCTCAAGACTCACTTATGATGAATTTGGATGATCTGCTCTGTGTGGGTGCCTATGAAAACATTTTACTATCCAATACAATTGGCAGGAATAGTCAATTGATTCCAGGTGAGGTCATCGCAACCTTGATTGGTGCCTATGAAAAACTGACTCACTGGCTTTCAAGTTTGGGGGTTCACTTCCTGACAACTGGAGGAGAAACTGCGGATGTTGGAGACTTGGTTCGAACATTAATTGTGGATTCAACGGTGACTGTCCGAATGCCCAGAGCTCAGGTTATTGCGAATGACAGGATCAAACCAGGGGATATTATTATAGGCCTCGCCAGTTTTGGGCAAACAACCTACGAGTCCCGGTATAATAGCGGGATTGGAAGTAATGGCTTAACTTCAGCTCGTCATGATCTGCTTCATCATGATTATGCTCAACAATATCCTGAAAGTTATGCGCCCCACATTCCCTCTGAGCTGGTCTATAGTGGCCCGTTCAGGTTAAGTGATCCCCTCCAGGGAACGCCGCTCACCATTGGACAGGCTTTATTGTCACCTACCAGGACGTATGCGCCCTTGATCAAAGAATTGTTACAGAATCATCGTGAACTGGTTTCAGGCTTAGTTCATTGCTCAGGAGGAGGACAAACCAAATGTCTTCGCTTCGGAGAGCAAATACACTACGTAAAAAATAATTTATTTCCAGTACCGCCTTTGTTTGAAACCATTCAAAAAGTCTCAGCGACCCCATGGAAAGAAATGTATCAAGTTTTCAATATGGGACATCGAATGGAAATCATAGGGGAGGCGTCTCTTTTTCCTTTTGTCCAGAAAATTGCAGACTCTTTTGAAGTAGAGGTTCGTAAAATCGGATACTGTGAAAAAAGTACCTCAGCAGTCAACACGCTGATAATTGACTCTGAGGTAGGGTGCTTTGAATATTGAGGAACACATCGCTTTCATAAAAATGATTTTTTCTTGAAAGATGAATGTGGGTTTTGAGGGGAACAGGGAATGAAGAGTCAACATGCGGGATTTAAAGCAGAAAAAAGTGTTATTGCATCAAGAACGGGTCATCCCGGAAAAACAAAAATTGAGAACTCAGGAACGAACACTCTTTTCGTCCGCACTGTTTTCGTCAAGCGAAAAAGAAGCGACCCCTCCAACTCCTCGTGAAGAAGCAGAGTGGCGGGCACTGATTGCAATGGTATTGCTTCTGTTTTTTGGCGGAGTGATGGTGTTGATTTCAATTGTGGGAAACTATGGTTTACTGGAAACAGCGAAAATTAAAGAAAAGGAACAACAGCTTTATTCAGAAATTGAACAGTTAGAAAATCGAAAACAAGTCTTAACTCAAGAAATAATAGCGTTGCGCTCTAATGTGGAGTATGTCGAGCTCATTGCTAAACAGGAATTGGGCTTAATTCGTACCAATGAACATATTTATTATTGGCCCGCCTCTAAAGATTCCAACTCAACGTCAACATCCCCGACAAATGAGTAAGTTCAGAAACCTTCTACCCCAAATAAAAATGACCAAACTTATTTCACTTTTTTGGCGTGCTTTTGTGTGTTAGTGCGCGACATACGGAAGTTCAACACGGCAGGTGAGTTGTCGACTAGAAGTACAAATTCACATTTTTTAGGCTGTGTTTCAAACGTAGTTAGGAGTTGTTTCAGCGTTCCTCGATAGACTTGTTCATCAGGAAGGGTGAGTTGAGTGCAAATCACAGCAAGGGTTTGCCCCCCCATCACTGCCGCCGTATCTTTGAGCAAAGGAAGTAGACGGTAGGGCGCTTCGTAAATAATCAAGACCGTCGGTATTTGTTTCAACTCTGTTAATTTTGCGCGACGGTCTTCGGTCGTCCTTGGGAGAAACCCTGCATAATAAAAATTTTTCAAGGAGAAGGCGCTGCAAACCAGTGCGGCCATGAGAGATGAAGCTCCTGGAATAGGAACGATCGTTATCCCAGCATCAACGCACGTTTGTGTTAATAAAGTCCCAGGATCCGCAAAAATCGGAGTTCCACAATCAGAAACAAGCGCGACCGAATGTCCTTGTTTTAATTGATGGATGATTTTAGGAATCTGTGCTTGCTCATTATGTTCGTTAAGAGATTCAAGGGAGCACTTGAGGTTTAACTGTTTTCGTAGACGTGCTCCTTCCTTATACTCTTCACAGACAACAAGTTCTACTTGTCCTAACGTTTCAATGGCACGATGTGTCATATCTCCAAAGTTACCAATGGGAATGGAAACGATGAATAATTTCCCGAAAGTGATTGACATGAAAAAATCCGCAATGATTGTGTGTAATGGAACGCCGCCCCCCAAAAGGTTGGTGAAATATCTTTGGAAAAAGGTGGACATGACGATTTGTGCCGATGGAGGCGCACGCTTTATGTACCAAAATGGCTGGCACCCACAATACATAATTGGAGATTTAGACTCTCTGCCTTCGATTATTCGAAAAAAACACCCTCCTCAAAACCTGATTCATCTGGAGGAGCAGCAAACGACAGATACCGATAAAGCCCTTCGTTTTTGTTTGCAGCACCAAATAAACGAAGTCCATTTATTGGGAGCGACAGGAAAACGAAATGATCATTTCATCGCCAATTTGGAAGTAATGTATCATTATTCGTCTCAATTGCGTATGGTGCTTTGGAGTAAGTTAGAGCAAATGTATTTTATATGGGAGCACTGGCAGGGAATTTTGCCTGTTGGGACAACAATTTCGCTTTTACCCGTTTTTGGTTCGGTGTCTGGAATTAGTACGGAAGGGCTGGCGTATCCTCTTTGCAACCAAAATCTTACGCCAGGACATGCCCCTATCGGCGTTTCAAACCGGGTCGTTTCAAAAGCAGTCTCTGTCTCAGTTCAAAAAGGTGGACTCTTGTTGATCCTGCAATATCAACCCTGGAAATAAGCAATCATTGTCGATAGGTAATAACGTCAAGTTTGTGGCGTAAATCATAAATTTTAAAAGTTTCTATTGTCATTGCCGTTGACATTAGTTAAAGGGGATAATGGGCGGGTGTAAAAAGCACAGAAATCATTAGTTTTTCGCTACAGCGACGCTCTCTGTGAAAACTTAACGATTCATGATATATTCCTGTCCAGGAAAGTTCTTTCCCTGGGAGCGCGGGCCTCTTGCCCGCAAAAGCAGGCGGGACGCCTGCGCTCCCAGCAGAAATTTATCTGGACAACTATATGAAAATAGATAGACACGAATAAGTTCGTAGACGATTTGTCTGAACTTAAAAAATAGAGAAAAATAATCAATAGAAGGAGTATCCCATGGCAAAGGGCAAATCACTTGGAGACCATCTCCTTGATCGTGGTTTGATTAACGAGGAGCAATTAGGCATTTCCCTGCGTGAGCAGCGGAGAACAGGAAAGTTACTTGGGGAAATCTTAATTCAACACGGATTTGTCCAAGAAGCGGATCTTTCTGAGGTTCTGGCAAGTCAGTCTGGTGGAACATTCATTGATATTAAAGTCGCAGAGTTTCCTGAAGAAGCTGTGAAGATGATTCCAGAAAAATTTGCTCGGGACAAACTGGTTGTTCCTATGAGCTTAGGGCAAGACATGTTTCTTGTCGCAATGGCCAACTCATTTGACATTGAGACCATTGATGAGTTGCAACGCATGACGGGGCGGTATATTGATGTCGTCCAGGCAACGGAATCGGATGTCCTGACGGCCCTGGATCGATGTTACTCCAGAGCTGGTGAGCAAGAAGTTGCCTTAGACGAACTGATTGTTGCGGCAGAAGCCGCATTAGGGTCCCAAAAGGATCCGACGGGTGAGGGGGGAATCGCGAATTTGGTGAATTATCTCTTAAGATATGCCATCAAAAACGGCGCTACTGATATTCATATCGAACCCACGCAAACCATTGTACGAACTCGGTACCGTATTGACGGAGCATTACAACCAGGCCCTGTTTTACCCAAAACGCTTCAGGCAGCAATGACAACCCGTTTAAAGATTACGGCAAACCTCGATATTTCCATCACAAGGGCACCTCAAGACGGTAACTTGAGTTTTACTTACGGATCTAAGGAAATTTCTTTGCGCTTTTCCAGTTATCCAGTGGTGGATGGAGAAAAGATGGTCATGCGGGTACTGGACTCCAGTGCTTTGCAAATTGGCTTAACCGATTTGGGGTTTATGCCCGATATTTTGCCGATTTTCCAGCAAATCCTGAATAGACCTTATGGGGTCGTCCTGGTTACAGGACCTACGGGTTCTGGAAAAAGTACAACGCTGTACTCTGGGGTGTCCTATATCAACACCCTGGATAAGAACATTATGACGCTGGAAGATCCTGTGGAGTATAGTCTGCCTTTAATTTGTCAAGCACAAGTCAACGAAAAAGCAGGATTGAGTTTTGCTTCGGGATTGCGTGCGTTAATGCGTCAGGACCCTGATGTGATTATGGTTGGAGAAATGCGGGATGGAGAAACGGCAGGCATTGCAATTCAAGCTGCCTTGACAGGACACCTTGTGTTAAGCACACTTCACACGAATGAGGCTTCAGGGGCTTTTCCCCGTTTGGCGGATATGGGAACAGAACCCTTTCTGGTGTCTTCCGCCATTATCGGCGTTGTTGCTCAACGTCTGATCCGGCGAGTTTGTAAATCATGCAAAACTCCTGACAGAAATTTAACAGACTCCCATCTGCAGATTTTGGAAGAAATGGGTCTCACTCCAGAACAAGCGACCTTTTATAAAGGCCAAGGTTGTGAAGCCTGTAAAGGCACAGGAGGAAAGGGGCGGGTGGCCATTATTGAACTACTGGTTGTTGATGATGAGATACGTCAGCTCGTTGTTGATGGTGCAGACAGTGGAACCATTGAAAAGGTCGCTGTGAAAAATGGAATGGTTAATCTACGTGGAGATGCGTTGAGGAAATGTTGTGCGGGCTATTTATCGGTTTCAGAGCTGGAACGTAGTGGCTTATGGCAAAAACGAATTGATGTTCAAGGTATTTAGTCTGGTCACCAAAAACCATTAGGTAGAGGGAATGAGTCATGCCAATTTATGAATATAAAGCAAAAAATGAAAGTGGAGAAACCATTAATGGAACCGTTGTTTGCGCAGATCTTGAGGCTCTAGAAGAGATCCTGGACAAAGAGGATTTGCTTCTGCTTGATGCGACGGAACAATCGACTGCAGGTGGTTTTCTTGAAAATTTGTTTGGTAATCGTGATGACACTTTGTTATTTACAATTCAGATGGCAACAGGTCTTCCCTCGGGGTTACCTTTACTTGAGATTGTTGACGATTTATTGGAGGAACTCGAACCTTCTCACTTTAAAAAAGTACTCTACAACATTAAAACGAACGTGAAGGCTGGGAATACGCTGGCAGACTCATTAAGCCTTTATCCAAACTACTTTAATGATGTGTACCGGGTGATCATCCGGACAGGAGAAGAGAGCGGTCAATTAGATGTGGTGTTTCAAGACCTTGTGACTTTGTTGGAATGGGAAAAGGATTTGAAAAAGCAAATGTCCAAAGCCATGAGGTTCCCCATTACGATGTTGTTGATGCTAACCGGGCTCATGGTCTTGGTGGTCACAGTGGTTGTTCCAAACTTCAGCGATTTGTTTGCGTCTTCCGGAAAGCAATTGCCAGGACCCACAAGGTTTTTATTAGCCTTGTCCGACTTTTTTAAAGACTATTGGGCTTTAATCATTATTTTTGTTGTCGGCACCATCGCCCTTTTTAAGTATGTAGCCTCCACAGAAGGGGGAAGACTTCGCCTGGATCAACTCAAAATCAACATGCCTCTATTCGGTCCGCTTAATTTGAAAGTCTCCATGTCCCGATTTGCTCATTTTTGGAAGATGCTCTCCGCGAGTGGAGTCGACTTGGTTCGAACCCTGGAAATTGTATCGGAGGTTGTTCAAAATAAATCTCTTGAACGATCCATTATGACAGCAAGACAGGATATCATGAATGGAAAAACCATGTCTGAGTCTTTTAAACAAACAAATGCTTTCCCGGGTTTGGTTTTGCGGATGATTAACTTGGGAGAAACAACAGGTGCCATTGAAAAGTCGTTAGACAAAGTGGCAGAGTATTATGATAAAGAAGTGCCTGAAGCGATTGAATCGGCATTAGCTGGGTTCCAACCGATCATGATGCTTATCATGGCCGGTTTGTTAATTGTTGTAGCCATGGCAATTATGCTTCCAATGTTTGGTATGATCGAAGCGGTTGCCTGATTTTTGAACTCACATCATCTAAGAGCAAGGCGTGAATTGGTGATTCTGTTACTTGTTTTTTAGGGTGATGTTGAATAACGATGTAGAGAAAGCATGACTCAAGAAGTTGGGGACAATATTCCTAAAACTTTAGTGGCCAAGCGGGTTGTTTGTATCAACAAGATGGATAAGCATTACTATGCTGTTGAGGTTGGAATGGAAAATGAGGGGCTTATGGTCTATAATTTTCTTTATTTCACTCAGGAAGGAGCCGATGCGGAAGCCGCCGTACAGTTTGGTAAACGGTTGAAAGAACACGGTTTCAAGTCCCATATCGCTTATGCCACGTTTATGACAGACGAAGCTAAATTTGAGCGACTTGTCTTGTTAAATGCCGGTGACGTAAAAAAACTGTCGCATCTCAAGGTTGAAAAAAACCACGGTAAACCTGCAAATAAGCTGTACTATGACGTGAGACAAATCCAAACGTTTCTGAATAAAAAACGTCAAGAACGCGTAGAGTTTTTACTCAGCTCTGTAGAAAGAGAGCATGTGGAAACGTATGAGGATTTTTTACTCAGGGCAGGTTTGAAACCCCGACTGATTGCGCCGATGAATGCGTATCAGAATGCTTTTTTAAACCGCCAGGGGACCCCCGATGTCCATAATCCTTTAAGCCGTAATGTTGATGCGTATGTCTATGTGGCAAAAGGCATGAATACAGTTTGTTTTATGCAGCAGGGATGGTTTTTGTTCTCCCGTGAATTCTATATTACCAAGAAAGATACTTCGGTTGACGAACTTGACGCTCCAGGGCTGGAATTAACTCAACAAGAACAACATCGTATTTCAACGGAAGTTGCCCGCTCAATTCAATATTTTCAGCAAAATTTCAGAGAATATGAATTGAAACGAATCATTATGTGTGGACAGGAAACGCCTAGAGGGTTGTTGCAAAACTTGAGAGTTGAAAACGTTGAGATCACGCCCTACAACGAAATCGCAGAAGTCAAAATTTCTGAGTTCGAAAACAGCGAGGTCTTTCAGCAAAATATGGGCGTCTTTAGTGGGGGCTTGGGTGTTGCTTTAGGAAATGCTTTTGAGGATAAAATCAATTTTATTCCTTCTCCAACTATTTTTCAGCGCTTCCGCTTTGTTTTAGGGCCTATCCTCATCGTTTTAACCTTACTTTGCGGCGCGCTGTTCACAGGGTTCGTGGCACAGCATTCTTCTGTGGAAGAGGAAATTGTGGAGATGCTTAATCAAATTGCGCAAGAACAAACGACACTTATTCGACTCCAGGAGGAAAACCGAATTCGTAATTTGTTTTTCGATGGTCTGACAATGATCAATCGCGAGGCTTTCCGACCCTACTTGATGACGGAGTATGCGTTTAAAAAACTCAGTCAGATCATTCCTCCCAAAGTTCGTTTGACTACCGTGGAGTCGTACTATGACAAGCAAAAGAAAAAATGGGTGGGGATTCTTCAGGGTGAGGTGCTTGTTGAAGGTAGTGCCACTACAGCAAGACAACATTTCGAAAGGTTTTATGATGCTCTGAAACAATCACCATTATATCAAAATTGGGAGGCGAAACCTTTTGAAGTTACCAATGTTTCTGATACTGAAACAAAGCTAAGTTTTGAACTTGCTTTTGAAATAACTCAACTTTTTGAATCTTCGTAAGCTTATGAATGCTAGAGACCTAAAACGATACTTATCTGAGATTATTCTTGGTATTCTGACCCTCTTTTTCTTGGTTAGCGCTTATTTGTTTGCAATGTCCTACTTTAACGCTGTTAGCGAAGAGCATAAATTGCAAAATGAAAAACGTCAACTCAACGAGATCAAACAGCAGATTGCACTTTATCCTCAGATTACAGAAAAAGAAACAAACCAGTGGGAAAATATCCGGAGAAAGTTTGTGGATCAGTTTCCAATGGAAGCGGCTCTCCCGAGACGTATTATGTACAGCTCCATCAATAAAAGTTTTCAAGGTGTTGATATCCCTGTAGAAGCCTTATCCTTGTATGAGATGCTCTATAAAATCACACGGGAAACCAGAGTTCCTAATATTGAGATTATTCCTGTCAAGGACAAAGATCCTTTTGAAAATGAAAAAATACAAGAATTTTTGAGTACACAACTGATCCAGTTCCGGTTCATTTCCGATTACTCCAATATTTTTTGGTTCGTCAAAGAGCTGCGACAACTTCCGTTTGTATTAGAGGTGGTGTCTTTGCGTATGGAACGCAGTGAAGGCTTAGTTGATGTTATTATGCTGGTCGGATTTTATAATCGAAAAAAAGATGATCCTTTTCCAAAATATTGATGGCTTTTTGTTTGAGATATGCCATATAGAAGTAGAAGACTTGTTATCGTGGAATGTGTTGGCGTATTTGAAAGATAGAGCGAAAAACAAAACCTCAGTGACGAATTTACGATGAAAAAAAATGAAATGTTTGCACTTATCTTGTTACCCATTGGAGCGATTTATGCGGCAAGTGTCAATGGACTCTTTGATGGTGATCCGGTACCTCCCGTGGACCTAGGAGCGGGGCAACCCATACGCCAGCAGGTTGTTGAAGAAAAGCCGTCTCTGGAGGATTTGATCCCCAAGGATCTGAAGGTTGAAATTTCAAAAGTTAAAAGTCGGGGATGGATAAGAAATCCTTTTGCCTCTCCAAAGGAAGAAATAAAGGTTCGAAAAATGCCCGATAAGTTTGTTGAGCCTTTGCCAAAATTAAATATGGAATTGATTTTTTTCAATGGAAAAGAATATGTTGTTACCATTGAGGGAAAGGTTTATAAAAGACGCGATAAAATTGGAATTGAAAGTGTTGCGTTTATTGGAAAAGATCATGTGATTCTGAAATCGAATCGAGGGAAGAGAACTCTTTTTCTAACAGAACAATCGTTTAGTTTTGAAGTTGAGGAGTCCAGTGATCTCGAGGAGGACTCAGAGTAACAAGGAATAACGTTAGGTTCTGAGTAGAGAACCTGTCATAGATCAATGGATGTTGTTGTCGTATGTCATGTGCACACACTGTTTTAAGGAGGTAAAGTGAGATTAAACAAGGTATGGTTGCTCCTGTCCGGATGTCTGGCGTTTTTGTTGGTGGTCAGTTGTACTTCTAAAATCAGTAAACCTGCAGAAGAAAAAGGCCGTAGTGAGATAGAAGTTACTCCTTATAAGGAGCCGGGCACTCAACAGGAAAGCGGGGTTGCAGAACTTCCAGATGAAGTGGATATAGGGTCAGACATTGCTGACAAAAAAGGTCCTAAGCTCTTTTCTATCCAAGTCTCCGCGTCTGATATTCGGAAAGTACTCCAAGCCTTTGCTCGTGATAGTAAACTGGGGATTGTGATTGATCCTGATGTCGAAGGGATGGTTAGTGTTGATTTAAAACAAAGCACTCTCGAAGAAGTCTTGTTTTTCTTATTGGACCCCCTGGATCTCGATTATTCACGGGAAGGTCAAGTACTGCGCATTTCAAAAAGACGATTCAAAACCCGAATTTTTACGCTCAATCATCTGTTGATTAAGCGTTCTGGAAAAGGAAGTATTAAAGTCAGTAGTATTGAAGTGGGAAAAACAGAAACGGGGACAGGTGAAATCATGAGCGAAAGTTCTTCTGATTTCTGGGCGGAGCTTGAAACTCAGTTAAAAATGTTAGTGGGAATCGATGAAACAACCCAAGAGGCAGTTCCTGCCTCTGCTGGGGATAAACCACAGGGTTCTGAAGCACCCAAGCCTGCATTATTTGGCACACCCACTGACACAACTTCTACGGTGACGGCCACGGAGAGTGCCGCAAAAAAGGAACTGGAAACCCCCAAGCTCATTATCAATCGCAGTACGGGAATGATCTTAGTGCGATCTCGTCCAGAAGTCTTGGATGTGGTTGCTCGTTTTCTAGAGCTCGTCCAAGGTTCTGTTAATCGTCAAGTACGTATTGAAGCAAAAATTGCGGAAGTTGTTTTGGATGATGAGAATCAATTTGGTATACGATGGGAACGTTTCACTCCTTTTGGAGAAAGACATGAGAATGGCTCAGTTGACCTGAAGTCAGGTCAACCGCTTTCCCAAAACTTTTTTTCAGGAGTCATTCGAGGAGATCGGGGGCGATCCACAGCGATATTGGATGCAGTTCAAATAGAATCGCAGGTCAATATTCTTTCTGCACCCAGTATTTCCACTTTAAATAACCAACCCGCAATTATAAAAGTTGCCCGTGAGGAGCCTTTCTTTTCTATCACAGAAACGTTGAATGCGGAAACGAATACGTATACTAAATCGGCAACAAAAGAAAGTGTTACGATCGGGGTCTCATTACGCGTCACGCCCCAGATCAGTGATAAGAATGTCATTATGATGGACATCCACCCTGTGATCACAGATCTCCTTTCTGTACGCGAGGAACGGGATAACAACAAAGTTTTGATTATTTCGTCTCCTGTACTGACTGTGCGTGAAATGAATACGATGGTGCAGGCAAAAAGTGGAGAAACCATCTTGTTAGCAGGATTAATCCGTAAGAAAACAACTCAAACGGAAACTAAAATCCCCCTGTTAGGGGATATTCCCTTTCTTGGGGAGTTGTTTAAAAGTTCGCAAATAAAAGATGAGAAAACAGAATTGGTGATTTTGTTGACACCCACTGTCCTTATTGGAAAATCTATTTACGAAATTACGGAAAAAGAACGTCAGTTTTTTCAACAGTATGATCTTTCAATTTACAAAGAGCTTTAGGATGCATGGAAATTTGGTTTGAATCGGTGTTTGTACGGGTTCATTTGGAAGTTGGGATCATATGGGACAAGAGGAATTATGAGATATTTTTTTCAAATGCTGATTTTAAGCGTATTTGCTTTCAGCGTCGGGGGATGCGCGGATCGTGATAGCGAGGTGGTAACTGATCCTTATAATCCCAGGGTTTTCTTTTCTGCAAGACCAGCTGCGGAATTTGATCTGGTGCCTCTTGAAAAAATCCCCTTGGGAATTAAGAAATTTTATTGGAAAGTTCAATATTTTAATGTGGATGCTGGGACCTACATTTTTGGGGCAAAAGCCTTTGATTCTGAAGGAAATGAAGTTTATACCATGAGGCAATTAACTGTAGGCGAGGGTGTTGTCAGTGTTGAAAATGGAAATATTGTTGTCTTGGAACCTGTTGCTATGCTTTGGATTGTACCCGATGATGGCGTGGTTATTGACGAATCTATTGAGAAGCCTGGCATTTGGAAGTTTGAATTTTTCCTAAATGATCACAAATTTGAGACAACAGTAGAAGTGGTATCTCAATTAGTGGACCAAGAGGTCCCCGATAATGGAGGAAACAATCTCCAAGGCGAGTGATAAAAAATTCGAATTAGGTTTGACATTGTATCTGTATGTGATATTTAATTGCGCTTCCCATTCGGGTCGATAGCTCAGTCGGTAGAGCATCTGACTTTTAATCAGGTGGTCCCGGGTTCGAATCCCGGTCGACCCACCAAGGATATCAATAGCTTACGTGGAGTCATTTTGATATTTTGTCCTTGGTGTCTATATAGTCTAGACTTTCCAAATTCATTTTTCGTCGTGCGGATTGCCACGTTGCTTTCGGTATGCTAACAGATGAACCTCTGTCCGTCAATGAGGAGCCGCCTATTTTTCTGGGAGGTTTGTCAAAGGGGGTAACAGAATGTTGACAGTGGTGCCATGTCCCTCTTGACTCATGATAGTGATACTTCCTTGATGTTCCTGAATGATGCCGTAACTGATGGACAGCCCTAGTCCTGTTCCCTTGCCGACTTCTTTCGTCGTAAAAAAGGGATCAAAGACACTATTCAAATGAACTGCGCTAATTCCCTTACCGTTGTCTTTGAAGCACACAACCACGCTTTTACTTCCTTCCTCAGATTGAAAAATAGAGGTTGACACTTCTATCTGCGCCTCGCTTTTTCCTTCTACAGCATCTCTCGCATTACTGAGACAATTAACAAACACTTGTTCCAGTTGATTCGCATTTCCAAGAATTTCTGGCAGTTCTTGCTCATAGTCTTTTAAAATTGTAATTTTCCGAACACGAAATTGCTCATAAAATAATGTAAAACTACGTTCCAGGACTTCATGGAGATCCAGTGGAGTTAAATCAAAATCTGTTTGACGAGCAAAATCTTTCAAATGATTTATGATTTTCATCATGCGTCCTGTTCCATCTTCGATGTCCTTTAGTGTGTCATACGCAGACAGAGCATTGATACCATTGACACCTGCACGAGACTCCAGTTGTGCGTGAGTACGTATGAACATTAACGGTTGACTGAGTTCATGTGCGATCCCTGTTGCTAACTCTCCGATGGCCGCCAGTTTAGAAGACTGAATCAGTTGAGCATGTGTTTTTTTAATGGACGTAATATCCGTTGAAATACTGCATACCGCAAACACCTCCTTTTTCTGGTCATAAAGAGGGAACTTAATAGACAGATAAGTATGGACGCTATCATCCTGAGGTATTTGTTCTTCTCGTTCCAAGGCTTGCCTATTTCTGAAAACCTCTTCGTCATTTTGATGTAATGTCTCGGCAAATTGTTCTGGAAAAAAGTCGTATGCTGTTTTTCCAATAATATGCCCTTCGGCACAATGAAGTAGATTGATGAATTTTTGATTAATTAAGATATACTTACCTTGACTATTTTTAAGATAGATAATGGTGGGACTGTGATCCAATATTTCTTGGAAGCGAGTTTGAGTTTCCCTGAGTCGTTCATTACTTAATTTTAACTCTTTGGTTCGTAACTCGACGGTTGACTCCAACTCTTCTTGTTTCCTCATGACCACTTTAAGAATTGGGTCGCTGATTTTAAAAAACAAGACAGCTCCCACAATAATCAATACAAAGGTCGCAATACCACAAATAATACTGGCTTGAATGAAGGGTTTGCGAATATCATATAGATCTATTTTTGCAACTATCCCATAATTAATAATAGGGACATGCGCATATGCGGCTAAGACTTCTATCCCGTTGTTATCAATGCCTATCATGCTTCCGGAATGTCCTAATAATGCTTGCTTCATAGGTTCAGCATAAGGCACTTCCGGTAAAGCCTCGGTCTCATTGTGATGACGATGAGAAAACAAAATAACTATTTGTTCGTGCTCATGCTTGGCAATAAACAATTCCCCCGTCTTACCTACTTTTTCACTTTGATGATTTGCGTTTACGACAACATCTAAAGTTGAAATAAGAGCATGATTATCACGATCACTGGCATGATATTGATTTTGATTATACAAGGCGATGGCTTCAATCAACTTTGCTTGAATATTTACTGTTTCAACTAAGCGTTCTTTTTGTTGTTCTATTGACGCATTGTAAAGAATGAGAATTACAGTACTCCCCACACTGAGTGAGATCACAGCCATAATCAGAAAAAGTAAAATGAATCTTCTTTTTTCTTTCATAATTGCGTTAAAAGTCAGAGTTGAGAGGGGGTTATAAGTACTTATTGAGTATTCGAATCAGTTGATCAACGTCTAACGGTTTGATGAGATAATCAATAATACCCTGATTAAAAGCTTCTTTTTGCTGCTCAATAAATGCATCCGCAGAAAGAGCGACAATAGGGATTTTTTCACATCCTGAATGCTGATGGATCATTTGGGCTGCGGTGATACCATTCATTTCCGGCATGTGCATGTCCATCAAAATCAAATCGGGCAAGTTACCTGACGCTTGAAGTTCAAGGGTTTTTTCGTAAGCCTCTTTTCCGTTTTCAGCGATATAACATTGGAGTTTCATATCACTTAATAAAGCCTGAATCATTTCCAGGTTTAGAAAATTATCTTCCGCAACCAAAACCACACTATTTTCGGAGTAATGAGAATTGATGACTTCCATTTCAACACATACCCCCTCTTCTTTGACGACGATTAAAGGTAAGTGGACATAAAAGACACTCCCTTTTCCGAGCTCACTCTCTAAACCAATTTCTCCGCTCATGAGCTGAATTAACTGTTTAGTAATCGTCAACCCCAATCCCGTCCCTCCATATTGACGAGTAGTTGAGTTATCCACTTGTTCAAAGGCATTAAATATTGCTTCCTGACGATCTTTGGGAATACCGATGCCTTCGTCTTTTACCTCAAATGTTAGCCATTTTTCCTGACGCATGGCACTTACATGTACCGATTTCATTTCGGGGGTAAACTTGATAGCATTAGAAATCAGGTTCATCAGAATTTGATTGAGTTTAATGGCATCAGATCTAATAATTGCAGGGAGTTCTGGATCATAATCATAACTAAATTGAATATCTTTTTGTTTGGCCTGAATTCTATTGATACGAATAATTTCTTTAAATACGTTTTTTAAGTAGACATCCTCTTCAAGATAGCTCAATTGATTGGCTTCAATTTTTGAAAGTTCTAAAATATCATTAATTAATTTTGCCAGATGTTCTCCGCTCAATTTAATATTTCTTAAATGTCGTAAAAACTTATCTGATAAGTCAAATTTAGGGGCTTTCATCAGTAAAATTTGACTAAAGCCAATAATCGCATTCAAAGGCGTACGAATTTCATGACTCATATTGGCCAGGAATTGAGATTTTGCGACATTTGCGGATTCTGCCTGCTCTTTGGCGATTTTTAGTTCTTTTGTCCGTTCTTCAACAATGGCCTCGATCTCATAATAATTCTCAAGTAATTGTTTTTCAGCCTCTTTTCTTTGGATGATTTCATATTGGAGTTCTTCGTTTCGGGTTTTCAATTCCCCTTGAATGTCATTCAGTTCTTTCACAGTATGCGCCAGATCGTTTGAAATTCGTTGTTGTACTTGAAACGCAAGTTCTAGTCTTCTTTGGAGTTTCTGTTTTTCAAGCGCATTTTCAATAGAAAAGAGGAGTTGATCGGGGTGATTGAGAGGTTTCTGTAAAAAATCAGAGATACTCAATTCTTTTAAAAGTTCCAGGGCTTGGCGTAAGTCGCCATGTCCTGTGAGAATAATAAACGCAATTTGGGCATCCGTTTTTCGTATTTCACGAATAAGTGATTCTCCATCTAAAACAGGCATTCTTAAATCCACAACCATCAAATCATAAGGAACCGCTTTAGCAAGACCAGATTCTGTCTCCATTGTCCACTTACTAGCTTTTTGCCAGCGGTCAATCCCCATTTGTCCATCAACAGCAAAATCAATTTGATAGGGAGTGTCTTTCATAATTCGACCAATCACCTTTCTCATCATTTCATCATCATCCACGATTAAAATTCGATGGGATTCAGGTACAGACATGGATGAACTATCATATTTTTCGTTAGGTGTCATTACCATCAAAAGACTCACTTATTTTTCAGAAATCCGGAAAAGCATACTCAAACTTCAGTTGAGCTATAATTGCAGTGTAAGGTAACAAGTCGCATTTTTCACTTCGTGTCTGTTTTTCCGATTAATTTGAAAGGACTCATCCTATTAAATAAATTGGAAATATTTCGCAAAATTGTGGTAAAAAAATCGACACCAATTGTCCTCTAGGGATTATATATCAAAACAAAATGAGGTGGGCAATAGAAACCGCTGACTTTAGGACGTCATTCCTAGCGCTTGTCTAAAACCGTCAATGTCCTCCAAATTTCTTTCGATACGTTTACAAAATTGAGTAAAAGAAATACGGTGACTGCCGGAGACTTTAAGATCTTGAGCAGTATAACGTTGAGGATCAATTCCCTGTGATCGAAGCCACTCCAACCATGAGTTGAAATCTTGATACATTTCTTCTGAAGGTTGAGAAAACCCGGAAGAGGAGGGCAAATTATTATCTGAAGAAAAAGATGTTGAGGAGCCAGAAAAAATCGGGGTTGTTGAGGACGGGTGAAGATGGGGATTGATACCATCTTTGAATCGGTCTTCAAATCGTTTGAGAAACTGAGCAAGTGCTTCTTGATTTTCGATTTTTCTCGCTATTCGGTGTCCAAATTGGCGAAATGATATTTGATGACTGCCTGCAACCTCAAGAGGGGTTGATGACAACTGCTGTAGATTCAGGCCTGCCTTCGCAAAATGTGAACACCAATCATTCATACTCAAATAAACATTTTCCAATCGTTCCAAAACTACTTTGAAGTTTTCTTCAGCAAACTCAACTTCTTTTCTAGGTTTTTGGGTTAAGCGTCGGAGGGTTAATTCCTTATCCATGATTTGTGCTTGATTGAGGGGAATCGTGGGTGATGTCGCCATTAATCCATGCGCATATTTTTCAACAGAGGGGAATTCTCCGGAGTCCATATTGACGGAGGGAGAGGGGCCATAAGAAGCCATGTGCGCTTCAAGTCTCGCTGTTCGTTGTTGTAATTTTTGAAGCTCATTTTTTAAATATTTAATTTGAGTCTCCAAATTTTCTATAGCCGATGATCCCGCTTGAGCAGACTTCGTTGAGGGGATAATGACTAAATTTTGTGAGTGTAACCACTCTGGAGAGGATAATTGCTTGAACCATTCAGGCGAGGCTCTTAGAAAGGGCTCACCTTCCCTCAAAAAGGTCTGATAATTCACTTGTTCGTCAACTGAACCCTTTTTTAAACCTGGAACATCATGGGGATACCCTGCATTACGTAGCCATTGAATCCATTCCTTCCAGGTTTTCCTGGACTCCAGCTGACTCCAGTACCTTATTAATTGTTGTTCAAACGTTTCTATCAAAGTCATGGATGGTTTTCCGGTTTCTATAAGTTCATCAAATATCGCAGGGAAGGCGTTCCCAATGAGGTGTAACCATTATCGAAGTTATTTCTTCTTTAATTTTCTTCAAAGCGCCAGGAAAGTCAAGAAAACACTGCTGACAATTAATGAATGTCCAGTAAATCAAATGATTGAAAGTTAAGAGCATGTTCTGTTTCAACATCAAACTGGGTGCACCATTTGCATTTCTATACGTCATGGTCTGATTGAGACTATTTTTAAGAATCTCAGAATTGTAGAGGCATAATGAAAACAAAGCTTATTACTTTTTCAACGCTCTTGCTGATAGTGTTGAGTTCCTCCCCTTGTTTTGGCGCCATAGTACATCTCAACAGTGGGGAGTCCCTGAGTGGGCGTATCCAGAAAATGGATGAACAAATAGTTTTCTTGGAATCGGATCGAGGCTTTGGGATATTACAAATTGAACGTGCGGATGTTCGACTGATTGAATTTGACAGTTTCCGTCCTGATCTAACACGTAAATTTGGACTAGGTTTTTATCAACGTGGTGTTGCACTTACAGGTGAAGGTAATAACCAAGAATATAATTTAGGAGCCATGTCTTTTAAAAACTGGCTCAATGCCCTGGATGCGATGGAATTATTGCTAGGGTATTCAGAGACCAAAGGCGGAGGACAAAATTTACTATCTATATTTTCTTTGGAAATCCGATTTGTCCGGACGTTTCTTCAGGAAGGGAATCACCAGCTTTATTGGGCTGCCGGCGTGGGACATTTGAATGTCAATGACGAATTCAGTGACATCACCACGACGGGGACACGATTAAATGCGGCGATAGGTATCGAAATGTTCCAACTTACGTATCCAAACATTGGAATTTCTACAGAAATCGGCATCACTAATCAAAATATTGGACGAAGAAAATCTTTAAGTATAGGCTTACCCTCAATTTCTGTAAGGTACTACTTTTAAAGGGGTTTACAATTCGTGATGTCGATGTCGCCCTTAATACAAGATTTGCCAATTTTGTTATTCAACGTCCGCAAATAACTCGCCCTCCTGCACTGTAATCTGATAAGTTTTTAATGTTTTTTCCTTACGGATTACATTAAGCAACTGAATTCCAGGAGGAAAATTAGCCCAAGCAATCACTTCTCCTGTCTTTACATCAAACTGGGCACGGTGAAAAGGACATTGTATTTTACATCCATCTACCAGTTTCCCCTTGTCCAGAGGCGCAAAAACATGAGTACAACGGTTTTGTACTGCATAAAAACCATCGTCTAGATGAAAAACCAGTATAGTTTCATCGTTAACTTTAAATACCTTTTTGCCCCCTACAGGGATTTCTGATTCTTCACCTATTTTATGTAATGCCATCGCTGTTCTCCAACAAAGAATACGCTTAAAAAAACTTTCCATTTATTTACCCCCCGAACGCTTCACTCATACCCCCTCTGGGAAAGATAACTATCAGGTTTTATTGAAATTTTTCTGGCAACAGAATTTGTAGAATTCCATGCTCCAGTCTTACTTTTTCGTCAAACTGAATTCCTGCAAAAAGCACATCGTTTTCGTTCTTGCTATAGATAGTCAGAAAATAAATGTCGTACTTGAATTTTTTTCGGTGTAAAAAATGACCCCCTGAAAAGGCCGTGAGAGCGTTTTTCATACAACATGAATGTCATTGATCGTAAAAATTTCAGCCCCCCTACAGGCTCTGTTAAAGAGTCCTGAGAGGATGTCCTCTAAAATTTTAGTCCTACTTTTCCTATTTGTCA
>JBBCAX010000201.1:0-3661 GCA_051382335.1 Deltaproteobacteria bacterium TL4 | reverse complement strand
TTTACGGTTCGACTCAACAGTCAGCCCATCGCCAATGTCACTGTGGGAGTCAACAGTTCCGATCCCACGGAAGGCAAGGTTTCTCCGGCTTTATTGACCTTCACTCCTGACGATTGGAACGGGCTTCATACGGTGACGGTGACCGGTGTTAATGATGACGTGCAGGATGAAGATCAAAGTTTTACTATTGTCCTGGCTTCCACTATTTCTGAGGATCAAGACTATGCTGGCAAGACACTGGAAAAAATCGATTTGATTAATGGTGATGACGATATCGCTGGAGTGTTCATCAGTTCAGTGAGCGGTGAGATGAGTGAGAATGGCGACAGTGCCAGTTTCACGATTAAGCTGCAGAGTGAGCCGGCTGCCGATGTTACGTTCACCCTGTCCAGCAGCGATGAAACGGAAGGAACGCTCCTTACAGATACTTTCACCTTTACACCGTCAGACTGGGATGTGGAGCAGACTGTGATCATTACTGGCGAAGACGATGATGCTGACGATGGTGATCAGAAAATAACGCTCTTGTTCACCCCTACTTTCTCTGGAGACAGCAATTATAATGGTTTGAATTTTCCGCCTGTCCCGCTGACAAACAAAGATAACGATGAACAAACAAGCACTGGAGGAAATCCAGGAGAACCCACGACGGCGAAGAATCAACCGCCTACGGCAGAGGCTGGAAGTGCTCAGCACATCAACGAAAATACCATCGTAACCTTGGACGGTTCTCAATCCGTAGACTCGGACGGGCAGATTGTGAGTTATGACTGGAAACAAATTTATGGTCCGGTAGTCTCTTTATCAAATGCTTCCAACGTGAATCCGACATTTATAGCACCCGAGGTGAGTGGCCTTGGTAAAATTTTGACTTTCCAGCTTACGGTGACTGATGATCAAGCAGCTACCGCAATCGCGTATGTATCTATCGAAGTCTTTGATGTAGTCACCACCGTTGTAGGAACATCAACCATTTCGGCCCCTCCAGACAGCGTGATTACAGAAAACGCGAGTGGTTCGATTACAGCGGAAATAACGGTGAAGGATAAAGAAGGCAAGGGGACGCAAATTTCCTCGACAGTCAACACTAACGGTTCTGTGGCTAATCAAGTGGTGACTGTTAACAGTTCCGGAAATACGGTTGCGACTGAAGTCAACGCATCCGCAGGTGCTTCCACCAATATCACGCAAACAGGACTGACCATCACTCAAGCGGTTCCTGTCTCTCAAAACGATGGCAGTAGCACAGAAATTGTTTCAACAATTCAAACCAACGGAACCACAAAAAATGAATCTCAGGTCAAAGCCTCGTCAGGGGAAACTTTAAAAACAGAAGTCACGGCTCCTCAAGGCGCAAAAACGCAAATGAATCAGGATGGCTCTGTGGTGACACAGGCACCTCCCGTCACTCAGAGTAATGGCAGTGTGACGCAGGTGTCCTCGAATGTGGGTGCCAATGGATCCACCAAGAATACTACTGAGATCCTAACGTCCTCAGGACACACAACTATGACCGAAATAGCGGCCCCCGCTGGTTCCCAAACAAAGGTCAGTGAGGATGGTTCTGTGGTGACAGCGACCACCATCAACACTCAAAAGTCTGGAGTAAACGCTGAAGTTAAAGCCAAAGTGTCCCTAAACGGCAATACGAGCAATGAAATCAAGATCGTCAATAACGCTGGTGAAAGCACAACCTCCAAAATCGAAGCTCCAGCGGGAACGACCACCAGTATTGAGAAAACAGGAACCGTCACGACAAAGGCTCCGCCCATCGCCTCCGAAGACGGCAAAGTCACCGAAGTGGTCTCAATCTTGGCCAGCGGAACGATCTCCAACGCGACTCAAGTGACCAATATTTCTGGCAAAACCGTCACCACTCAGGTCCAGACCCCTATCGGCGCGGAAACTTCGATTGGGGAAAATGGGACGATGACGCTGACGTCCCGGAATGTTAAATCAAACGACGGCATTCAGCATCAAACTCAATCTAAAGTTGCTGCCGATGGAACCGTTAGCAATGCCGTGATCGCACGGTCCGATTTGGGTGCGGAGGTTGTTACAGAAATCAAAGCTCCCGCCGGATCAGAAACCACGATTACAGAAACGGGCTCAACAAAGACGGAAACTCCTTCTACAACGACCCCGAACGGAAATACGGTCAAAACCAAAACCACAACGCATACGGACGGTATTGTTGAAATCAAAATGGATTTTATTCCAACAGGATCGCTCAAACCCCAAATTTTACTTCTGCCCAAGGCTAAGGAAGGCGCAAAAGTTGAAATCAAATATAATGAAAATGGTTCAGGGACGCTCACCGTCAGCATTCCTTTAAACTCTCTTTTTGGAAATTATCGTCAAAACCAGTCAACCGCACGAAATACGGTTTCTCCCAAGCCCTACTTTGTCGGAAGAACGCCTGATACCGCGGAACCCGTCTATGTCATTCCTCTTTCGGAAGATGTGAAACTGCAGGTTGAAAAAGATTTTGACTCGGTGAATACAACCGTTTATCTGGCGGCAGGGTCTGCTGTTACCGAGATAGGGGGACAGCGTAAACCGTTTAATGGTCCGGTCATTGTCAATAACATCGCGCCTCATGTCTCACTGGAACCGGGAACAAATCTTATTGCCTTACCTGTCAAAACATCGCTATCTCCGGCAGACTTGGAGGTCCAATTCCAAAACATTCGCTCTCTTTGGATTTGGAACAAAGAAAGCTGGACTTTCTACAGTCCGGATGCGTCCTTGAGTACTTTTTATAAGAACAGGGGGATTTCGTCCATCACTGCCCCGATCACCTCAGGGCAAGGTCTTTGGATTGAAACGGACACCTCCGAAGAAGTGAGCATTGGAGATGAAGGCGATTATGATTTATTCAATCAGCTCCCGACTCTGTCCTCCGGATGGCATTTACTGGGAACACCGACAGACTTGACCAATCTCGCGCTTGTGAATGCCATTAACCAAGGGATCGCTGGTAAAGAGTCAGAACAGAAGATTGCCGGATTTCTAGGAGATGGACCTCAAATTCCGCCGTTTTCCAAGGCGGTTCTCATAAATCTGGGACTTATCCTTTTCCTGATAGGGATCCTGCTGAAACTCTTGTCAAAACAAATCCTCGGAGGACTGTCGCCACAGCGTTTATCTCCTGTGACAATCCCCCGCTTTGTTGTCCTTGGCGGTGTCCTGTTGCTCATGCTAACGTCCTGTAATCCGCAGCTCGACGAAGAAGTACCAGCAACGAGTAACGACTCAGCCATAGTGCAGGGTCCGGTAACGACTACGGAATCAAGCGCGGAAGCGATGTCAGGAACAGCGGAAGGCTCAAGCGATCCAGGAACAGCGGAAGGCTCAAGCGCCACAGGAACAACTCCGGAAACCAAAAAGCCAAACCGGGTGCATTCGATTTGGAAACGGAGCAATGGCAAATGGCAGGCTTACTCTCTTGATCAAAATATTGCGCTTAAGCTGAAAAACGCAGGTTATAATACTTTCTCGCAGGTCAACGCGGGAGAAGGCTTCTGGGTTAACATTGAAGATCACTTACAAGAACGTGAATATCCTGTTGAAACCCCGCCAGCGGTTCTTAAATAAAAGACTGTTCCCATTTCCAGTGCTTCAAACACAACCCCTCGCCTTCAGGCGAGGGGGGGTTGCC
>JBBCAX010000200.1:0-1009 GCA_051382335.1 Deltaproteobacteria bacterium TL4 | reverse complement strand
CTTCGTGGAGGAGGCTCGATTGACGCCCCGTTCCAAAAGCCGTCGAAACAGATTCCGACGCTGTTTTTGTTCACCTACTAATTGGGAACGTAACCGACGCCGAATATGAGCTTCTATTGCGGCTAATTGAGCCGGGACTTGGGTCATTCGGTAGTAGGCACTCCAGCCTATGTACCCTTGATTGATCCGGTCAAGCCTTTCCTTCCACGGCAGATGAGTGCCTCTTGGGATCAGTTCCCGGAGATGATTCAGCGCTCGTTTCATGGATTTGGCCCAAATCATTACCAGTCCCTCTTCGAGGATTGTCCTTCCCAGAAATTGGATGTCCCTGGATTTTCCCACCCTATAGAGTATCTCACTATCTGCTCAATGGAGACGGAGTCTTAAAAGTGTTAAGGATGCTGCTAGCGTTTCTGCTACATAATCAACTGGGAGGGTGTCCCTGGGGCTTCTTTGTGGATGGGCATTTCTTGTATTCCACGCTTCTGGCCTTCTTTTCCTGGCGTTCCCAACTCACTGTGATACTGGATTGGTTTCACCTGGAGAAAAAGTGCAAGGAGCTGTTGAGTATGGCTTGTAAAGGCTGTCTGCTTCGCAATTCTGTCCTCGATCAACTCTTGCCTCTCCTCTGGCATGGTTTAGTCGAACAGGCGGTTGAGTCTTTGAGGCAGCTTCCAGAAAGTCAGATCAAAAACCAGGCAGAACTCTCGCCTTTGATCCGGTATCTGCAAAAAAATCGTCCTATGATTCCCGCTTATGAGATACGAAAACAGTTGGGACTACGGAATTCTAGCAATCGGGGAGAAAAGGCCAATGATCTTCTGGTAGCGGATCGACAAAAAAACAATGGTATGAGCTGGTCTAAAGCGGGGAGTGTGGCCTTGGCTTCGGTGACGGCCTTAAAAAAAAATCCACCTGTGCAGGTACCTTTTTTTGGCTACTGGCCTAAGACGGGACAGCCATCACTTCAGTAGGTTGGGTAGAGCGGTAGCGAAACCCAACATCCAGG
>JBBCAX010000199.1:0-4902 GCA_051382335.1 Deltaproteobacteria bacterium TL4 | reverse complement strand
TTATGAATGAATTAATGCAAGGTTATTATTTCCCGTTTTTCAGGCCAAACCTATCATTAATTCTAATACGACTTTATAAGTCTCTGATTTTATTCAGGAGTAATATTGAGCAAATTGTTCAAAGTCGAGATTAATCAATATGTATGGAATTACAGAAACCACCGTGCATGTGACTTACAAGGAATTTTTGACAGCGGGACAATATCGTGATTACATCGCCTGGTATCAACAACAGGATCAAACCAAAGCCCATAACTTTTGGAAAGAAAATTTGCGCGGTTTTTCATCGCCAACGCCTTTAACCTTCGAGTTAAACGCAGAGCCAACAACTGATAAATATATGGAAGTTTCGCTTCAATGGTCTGAGGAAAAAACAAAAGAGTTGCAGCGCTTTCTCGCGGAACAGCATCTTACGTTGAATACGCTGATGGAAGGCGCATGGGCCATGCTATTAAGCCGCTACAGTGGCGAAAATGATGTAGTTTTCGGGTCTGTCGTTTCTGGGCGTCCGCCTGAACTGCCAGCGATTGAAAGCACGGCAGGACTGTTCATCAATACCTTGGCGGCAAGAGTGAAGCTTGAGCCTGAAAGGACCTTAAGTTCGTGGCTGCAACAACTGCAAATGGAGCATCAACAACGTGAGAGTTTTTCATTCAGCGCGTTGACAGAAATTCAGGCAGGCAGTGAACTTCCAACAGGAACGCCCCTGTTTGAGACAGTGATGATTGTTGAAAATTATCCGATGAATCAGCTTTTGCGGCAAGAGTCCGAAAATCTGCTGCGTCTAGAGGATGTAAAAATGTTCGAACAAGTGAACTATCCCTTATCCTTGATCGTTTTACCGGACAAGCAACTTTCCTTCTCTCTCGCTTATTATACCAGTAAGTTCTCCTCAAGTACGATCAATACTCTGCTGAAACACCTGGATCATCTGCTGGAACAAATCATTTTGCGAGACGTCAAGCAACTGAAAGATCTTTCTCTGTTGACTGAAGAAGAGTCCTACCAGCAACTTGTGGCATGGAATGGTTCCAGGGTTAAGTATCCCGATGAGAAATGTATTCATCACCTTTTTGAAGAATGGGCTGAGAAAACACCGGACACCGTCGCACTGATTTGGGGCAAGCAAAGTTTGACCTACCGCCAACTTAATGAAAAAGCCAACCAGGTGGCACATCATCTCCAAAGTCTGTACCTGGAAGTCGAAGATGTGGTTGGCGTGTGTATGGATCGGTCCCTTGAAATGATTGTGGGATTATTAGGAATTCTCAAAGCGGGAGGCTGTTACCTGCCGCTTGATCCTGCACAACCCAAAGATCGTCTGGGTTACATGCTTCAGGAGGCCAATGCGAAAATACTGCTGACTCAGTCTCATCTTAAAGAAGAATTGCCCGCAACGGATATTCCCAAGATTCATTTGGACCAACACGAATTATTTGCGAACAACCTCGCTCATAATCCGCAATCCCTGGTCAAACCGGAGAATCTGGCCTACCTCATTTACACCTCAGGCTCAACAGGTTTGCCCAAGGGGGTTCTGGTGGAACACACAGGTTTTGTCAATATGGCAAACTATCATATCCAGCGGTTTGAACTCAATGGCAGTGATCGGGTTATTCAATTCGCTTCGATTTCCTTTGACGCGTCCATGTTGGAAATCGGGTTTGCTCTGCTTTCTGGAGGCGGTTTGGTATTGGTTTCAAAAGAGACCATTGATCATCCGCATCAATTTGTAGCATACCTCAAAGAACATCAGGTCACCACCATCGCTATTTCTCCGGTGTACTTGCATGTGCTTGATAAGTCCAAACTGACAACACTTCGTACCGTGATCACCGGGGGTGAAGCTCCTGTGAGGGAAGACGCGTTATATTTTAGTGAGCGAATCCAATGTTATAATTCTTATGGTCCTACAGAAACCTCGGTTTGCGCAACGCTGTACAAGGTGAAACCTGAAGATGCCAAACGCGGGAGTATTCCTTTGGGAAGCCCCTTTGCTAACACGTCTATAGTGATTTTGGATGAGAATCAGCAACTCGTACCGACAGGCGTGACTGGGGAACTTTATCTGGGCGGTGTTGGCGTCGCGCGGGGTTATTTGAATCAGCCCGTGTTAACTCAAGAAAAATTTGTCAGTCTGGCAATGAATCCCGGAGTCCGATATTTTAAAAGCGGTGATTTGGGATGCTGGCTGAAAGACGGCACTCTCAAATTTATGGGTCGTAAAGATGATCAGGTCAAGGTCAGCGGACATCGGATTGAGTTAGGAGAAATCGAAAGTTTGTTGCTTCGACATACCTCCGTCAAGGAAACCGCGGTTATCACCCAAAAAGGTTCCAATGGACAGGATCAATTGGTTGCGTATTTTGTAAGAAATGCTGCTGAAAACAATGATTTTGAAATCCTTCAACAGCATTTAAAGCGTCACCTGAGTGAGTTTTTGCCCACGTATATGATTCCTGCCTTTTTTATGGAAATGGAACAATTTCCCATGACAGTCAGCCGTAAAATTGATAAAAAAGCGTTACCTGAAATCAAAGCCAACAGCGTAAGCTCTTCGGAGCATTACCTTGCGCCACGGAACGTCATCGAACAAAGTCTTGTGGACATACTTCAAACCCTCCTGGGGAAAGAAAAACTGGGTATTGAGGAAAACTTCTTTCACCTTGGTCTGGATTCCATCAAAGCGATTCAGTTGGTCGCCCGTCTGCATCAGCAATCCCTGAATGCCGCGGTGCGTGATATTTTTGAATATCCAACCGTGAATCAACTTGCCGCGCATTTAAAAACCAAACCTCAAGGTATGGTCATCGATCAAAATCCTGTGACAGGACCGATTCCACTCACAGCGATACAACAATGGTTCTTCCAAAGCATGGAGCCGAAACACTACCAGCATTTCAATCAGGCGTTTATGCTGCGATCCTCAGAAGCATTGGATCAGAAGCTTTTACAAGCAGTGCTCCAAGCCCTGTTGGATCATCATGACGCTTTGAGGATACAATACAAATTTGAGGACAAAATGATCCTTCAGGAAAATCGGAACATTGGAATAGCGTTTCCTCTGGATTTTGTCGATTTATGCGATTCGGACAACCCCACCCAACAAATGGAAGCTTATTGTGCCCGAAGTCAAACCTTATTTGATTTGGAAAAGGGACTGTTGTTCAAAGCGGTTCTTTTCAGACATCCTGAGGGGGACCGTTTGCTTTTGTTGATTCATCACCTGGTGATTGATGGTGTTTCCTGGAGAATCCTCATTGAAGATTTGGCAACCGCTTATAGTCAGCTTGGCAAAGGCGAGCCCCTGCTTCTGCCCGCAAAAACAAGCTCTTTTCAAGCCTGGTCTGAAGCGATACAGCAGTATAGTATTTCTCAGGAATTACTCGCGGAGCAAAACTATTGGGGGGAACTGGCCGCGACGCGAGTACTGGCGTTGCCTTATGATAGAGAAATCACACCCAATACGCCGCCACGTCATGAAACAGAGACCCTTTGTTTATCAACAGAGCAGACGAAGCAGTTGCTTCATGAAGTTCATTCTACCTATAACACCGGCATGGATGACCTCCTTCTGACCGCCTTGGGACGGGCCATAAAACAATGGACTGAAAACTCAAAAACCTGGATTATGCTCGAAAGTCACGGACGGGAGCAACTATTCCCCCAACTCAATATCAGTCGCACTGTGGGATGGTTCACCACGATGTATCCCGTGTTGTTAGACCTGTCAAAATATGAGGAAGTTGGGATGCAGTTACAGCACATTAAAGAAACCTTGAAATCGGTTCCGAACAATGGCCTTGGTTTTGGAATCCTGAACTATGTGACACCTTCCGCTGTTGTGAATCCGACGATCAAAACGATTGAGCCGCAAATACTGTTCAATTACCTTGGTGAATTGGACCAGGATTTATCACAGGAGTCCTTTTCCTTGGCCAATGACTCCCTTGGCGAAACGGTGGCTCCAGGCGTAAAATCCCCTTACTCTTTGTTGATCAACGGTTCGGTAAATCAGGGACAGTTACAATTTCAAATTGCGTATAATCAACAGCAATATCAAAAAGCGACAATCCGTCAACTGGCGTCACAATTTCAAGCAGAGCTACAAACATTAATTCAACATTGTTTACACGCTGACGCTGAAATCACTCCCAGCGACCTAACCTATAAAGGACTTGATATTGACGCGTTAGATGACATCATTAGCGGATTGAATTAGCGCGCTTCGTGCGGACTTTTCCGACTCGTTCCCTATTAGACTAAAATTAGTCTAAATGGTAGACTAAAGAAAACCTTGCAAAAGCAAGGATTGAAAAACGAAGAACTGAGTAAGCCTAATCGTTCCCTAAGCGAAAACTACAGCTTGGTAGAGGCCCAGTTCTTCATGAAGAGAAGGCTAAATAGAAAAACCATGTAAACATGATTAATAGGGACAGCGTACTCTTCAAGTTGATAAACAACGTTTTTTCCAGGAGATCGCCATGAAAGAGTATTAAACCCTATTGGAATAGACATTGCGGATAAAAGCTTTACCGGCTCCTTGAAAAGTTTTGAATTTTTTATTAAATTATCGTTCCTAATTGGTCCAGAGGGCTTTTGAGACCGTCAATATGATGTTTCATGACATGAGTATAAATTTCTGTCGTTTTGACATCGGCATGACCTAATAGATTTTGGAGGACTCTGATTTTACTTTGACCAAAGTCGATATCTTGAATACGCAGTCGGATACATTCCATCAAGCGCAAGCCCAATACCCGTGCATGAAATTAAATTCTACCGAAAGATGAGTGGTATGTAAAAATTGAAAAAACAGAAGAATTGGATTGAATATGGCGGTGTTTCTCCCGTAAAGAGGTGTCTTTTTTCACAAAAATTAACTTAGCAAAAAAAGGGGAA